>JAJTHR010000071.1 GCA_021298935.1 Parachlamydia sp.
AGCCCCTGCAGCCAAGGCTGCATTCGCCAAAGTGGGGATAAAGCGCCGGTCCCCTCCCGACATCGATCCAAGCCCTCCGGGTTTTTGCACAGCATGGGTAGCATCATAGCAGACAGGATAGCCAAACGATTGCATGATGGGAATCGCCCGCATGTCGCTGACAAGATTATTATAGCCAAACGTTGTTCCCCGATCGACTAAAATAATGTTGTGATTGCCGGCCGTCGTGATTTTATTCACTACGTTTTCCATATCCCAGGGAGCTAAAAATTGCCCCTTTTTAACGCTGACGATGGCCTTCGTTTGCGCGGCAGCCACAACTAAATCGGTTTGGCGGCATAAAAAAGCAGGGATTTGGACCACTTCGCATGACTCACCTACAATGCGCGCCTCTTCCGGAGTGTGCACATCTGTCACGACGGGAAGATCAAGTTCGTTTTGCACTTTTTGCAGAATGCGTAATCCTTCTTCCATTCCCGGTCCCCGAAAAGAATCAAACGACGATCGGTTCGCTTTATCATAGCTGGATTTAAAGATCAGATGCACACCATGCTTGTCGAACATTTTTTTAAGCGTTTCAGCCGCTTGGCAGCAGTGTGCTTCACTTTCAATGACGCAAGGACCTGACATAATGACCAGCTGGTTCTTGTCTCCAATGATAAAATCCTTCAGTTTTATACGCCGCATCTTAAACTCCCACTTAATTTTCGGCCCCAGTTCGGGGATGACATCGCAAGGCCTTTTGCCATTGATGAAATGTCATAAAACATTTTATTACTCTCTTCTGTGATCTCAATGTAATTGGTCAATTCAAGCAGGGGCTGCAAGACAAACAGCCTTTCTTTCCAACGAGGATGGGGAATTTGCAGCCTTTCGTCCACATAGGTCTTTTGTCCATAAAACAATAAATCAATATCAATGGGTCTTGACTCCCATTTTGGCTTAGGCTTTTTCCCAAGTTTTTTTTCAATCATCTCAATCTGATCAAAGAGCTGAAGTAAATCCAATGGTGTGTCAAAGCGGCAGACCAGATTGAAAAATAAGCGGCTGCTTTCTGCTTCAAAGGGGGCGGTTTCATACAGAGAAGACGTTTCAACGAAAGAGCCGATTTCTTGGAAGGCTTCCAAAGCCTCATGCATTAAAGAGGGCGTTTCATCAAAATTCCCCCCTAAGCTTAAATAGACGAGCATACGGCCTTTTTGTGAAAATTAACAATTCCTGCTTGAATTTAAAAACGATTGGCCACTATGATAGCAAATTGATATTTTCTTGGATATTTTGAAATCAAGGACTGATAGCTCAGTGGATAGAGCACCCGCCTTCTAAGCGGGTGGTCGTAGGTTCGAGTCCTACTCAGTCCGTTTATACAGGCACAATTTCTTATCTTATGTATCATTCGGTCAATTCCTTTGCTCCTACGATTGAAATTCCGAAATTGCATTCGTTTGAAAACATTGATGCAGCCCTCGCTTCTTTTAAACAGCCCGATTTTACCGCCTGCACGACACGCCGTCGTTTTCGGAAAGTCAATCAAACGCTCTGCGATCTGATAGTAGAAGCCCCTCCCCATTCTTTTTTACTGGGATCTCTTTTGGAGTTCATCGAGCGGGTAAATAAGGACGAGGTTCTTCAGGAGCCTTTCACATTTTCCTCCTTTGAATTTTGGCTGAACAATTTTTCGGGCCTATCCGACAAGGACAATTTTAATATTCGCGCTAAAATTGCCGGCCGCATGCTCCCTCGCAGCGATTACCAGGCTTTTTTCCCCGTCGGCATGGATCGTGTCTATACGGGAAGCCACTTTGTCGCCGCCCACCTATCCCCGGATGTGGATACCATGATTGCCTCCTTTTGGGGTTGGCTTGATGCCTTTTCCGCCCGCATAGGAACAGGCCTCCATTACTGGTGCCTTCCTGGAGGGCCTCCAGACTCTCCTGTTACTTCAATCATGATTGAGATGTTCGGTTCAGGACTCTTTAACAGCTTGGCAAGGACCTCCCCTGCCCTCACACTGACAGCCCTTGACCTCGTCACCCAGCAAAGGTTCATTAAGGAGCATAGGGAAACCTTGACAGGCGATATCGATCATGGCAGTAATGAAAAGGCCATTATCCTGGTCAATGAACAGGGCCATTATCTTGGTGATTGGCGCACTTCAGACATTGAAGTGGTTCGCCAGATTATCATCCCTTTTAAATCGTGTCTGCGCTGGTTTGAAAACAACCTTCACACCAAGCTGATTTCCTTATTTGCAAAGCCGGACCTCTCGATCGTTGATTTCCCCTCGTTTTATTCCTCCATTTTTGATGTCAGGATTAAGGATTGCGAACCTGCTTTAGAATTTAATGAGAAGCAAAAAGCGGACCTGCATGATTTTTTCGTCAAGCTGCTAGGCGTTGAAAATGGCCTGGAGGGAACCTTTAAGGACTTGATAAACGCCCTGGCCTACCTCCCTATTACCGAACTTTCCCAATTTCAGGAAAAGGTGGAAGCTCTTCCGAAAAGTGATATTTTTGATGAAAATGGCAAGCTAAGGGAAGACCGGCCGAAAATTTTTAACCGTTTAGAAAAAATAATCAATCGCCTTGATGCCGCCATCCATAATGTACGGAACTATGTCGAGCGCTTGGATGTGGTCATTGGCATCAAGCATAAGGTATTGCGCATTCCTCCTGTTTACATCACGTTGCGCAGCGATGTGGATGAGATGCGGCAAAAACTCCAAAACCAGGATTTTCTGACCGTTGTCATTCATGAACAGGATGGCGCCTTGTTTCCTGTCGGCATCGTGCATGCCAGTGACCTGCGCCAAAGCGGGCTAGGAACCGTATCTTTGAGGGATTTTTGCAACCTCGAAGAGGTGAGGATGGCCTCCTATCTGGAAGTCATTAGCGTGGTGGATCATCATAAGAGCGCCTTGCGCACCCTTTCCGTTCCCTCTGCCTTGATTGGAGATGCTCAGTCCTGCAATGTATTGATTGCGGAACAAACATTTCTATTAAACGATCAATACAGTTTAGGCGGAATGAAACTGGAGCAGATTGAAAACCAGTTGAGCCAGCTAGCCGGCAGCCTCGAGACACCCAGCCAAACACGCATCTTTCAAAGGCTTTTGCAAAGGCGTCTGGCTGCCCAGCACAATTCCCGCTTTTTCATCCATCCGGCAAGAGAGTTGACAGAGTACCTTTGCCACCTGCATGCCATATTAGACGATACTGATTTATTGACGAAGGTGTCCAACCGGGACCTCAATTGCGTCGCCCAGCTGCTTAACCGCCTAAAATCCCTCTCTATTGGCCGGGAAGTGGAAATTATTCACTTTGACGACATACCCAAAGACAAATTCTTCACCAAATCGGCAGCCAAAAGAATATTGCAGCAAGAAGACATGTATTCCCTCTACCGCACAATTTATGACTTTAGGGAATCGTCAGTCGAGTTGAATCTCGGCTCTTGCATCGACGGCCACTACTCGAATATTTTCCTCGATGCCAAGGAACAAAACGGGTGTGCGCGTGTGGGGCAGACCAAGCTATTTTCCTCGAACTTTTCTTACTACCTTGAGCACAGCCATGAGATCCGTAAAATTTGGCTAGCTAAATCAGAGGAAGTGTATAAAGAGCATGGTGAAATTGATCTTCATTTGCATATGATTAGCACAATCGCCAGCGCCGAAGAAGTTTACAGGGATGCTGTTGGACCTTATTCCCATCAAGATGAGTTATGGTTCTGGGTTCCCCAAAGCCAAGCAAGCTTGGATCACTTAAATAGCTTTCTGGCCGGCTTCCAGCACATAGTAACCCCTTTCAGGCACACCCTTTCGCTCGAATTCCTGGGCGAAGAGCCGCATAACTACGTCAATTTATTTAAGCATAATTTTCCTGAAGTCCCCTACAAGGAAACGGCTTCTTCATCTCCCTATTCCATGGCCATCCTTCGCTTCAAGGCTGGCGCCCTAAATTCCCGCAAATCCATGATCACCCCCTTCCTCCCCCGACTGCTCTCCTAACAGATTAAAAATTCACTTGATTATAGTCCCTGATTATAGTACCATAATGTTATGAACACAAAGCATAAAAAAACGCTTAGTCTCATTTTTAAAACCCCAATTCAATCAAATGTTTCTTGGAAAGATGTTGAAAAGTTTTTAATTTATTTAGGAGCTAGAATTAAAGAAAGCGAGGGATCTCGTATTGCTTTTGAATTAAATGGAATTAGAGCTTATTTTCATCGTCCCCATCCTCAAAAAGAAATAGATAAGGGGGCTTTGGTTTCACTAAGAAAATTTTTAGAAAATGCAGGAGTCAAACTATGTTGAAATATAAAGGTTATTGTGGTGTTGTCCAATTTGACGACGAAGCAATGATATTTCATGGTGAAGTCCTTGGCATTAAGGATGTCATAACATTTCAAGGAACAACTCCACATGAGATAAAAAAAGAATTTGAAATCTCAGTCGATGGATATCTTGATTGGTGTAGGGAACTTGAGCAAGCGCCTGATAGACCCTATTCAGGTAATATTCATTTAAGATTAAATGAAGAATTGCATGCTAAACTGGCAGCTAACGCAAAGCTTAATGGAATGAGCTTAAATTCTTACATTAATGATACCTTAAATAAAGCCTGCTGAAGTTTTTTTACATCAATAAAGAAACGCCCACGGCTGAATCAACCGGGGCATAATAAACTACTCTGGACGGGCGTTTTCTTCTAGAATTTCCAGATTAACGCGAATGCCATTGCGACTTGCAACCGACATCAAAAGCGTGCGGATGGCATTGATGGTTTTTCCTTTTTTCCCAATGATTTTTCCAATGTCCGACTTTTCTACGGAAAGCTCAATAATAAGGGTTTGAGTACCCCCTATTTCATTAATTTTAACCTTGTCTGGATGGTCAACCAAATTCTTCACGATGTACGCTACAAATTCCTTCATAATCGATCCTTGCCTGTAAATCTTTTTCCTTTCATCGTTGTATAACCGGACATTCAAAGATAACTTGAATGAAGCCTAATAAGTTCAACATAGCTGATCATTCCAATAATTTTCTAGAAAAATGTTTTTACAACCCAGCTGAATCAAACAATAATGTCACCGGACCATCATTTATTAAGGAAATTTGCATGGCAGCGCCAAACTGACCTGTTTTGACGAAAGGAATTTCTTTTTTCAGCTCATCAATGAATCTTTCATATAATGGAATGGCAATCGGGGGCGGGGCGGCTTGCAGAAAATCCGGGCGGCGCCCCTTCGAACAATTCCCGTACAGAGTAAACTGGCTCACGACAAGCGCCTCTCCCTGAATATCCTTAAGGCTCAAATTCATTTTTCCTTGGAGGTCTCCAAAGATTCTTAAAAAGGCCAGCTTGTCTGCAAATTTGGAAGCTATGGCAGGGGTGTCATCCGCGTGGATGCCAATAAAAATAAGGGCTCCTGGACCGATCGAACTATATAGATGGCCATCGATTTCAACCGAAGCCTTGACGACTCGCTGCACAACCATTTTCATGGCATGCTTAACCGGATTTTGTTCATAAGGCGCTGCATATCGGCCGGTGGATCGGCTTTAAATTCCATCACTTGGCTAGTCTCCGGATGTTGAAATTTCAGCACGCTTGCGTGCAGCATTTGACGCTGTGCATTATAGAAATGATTGATTGTACTTTGACCATAGAGCGAATCGCCGATGATGGGGTTGCCCTTATATTTTAAATGCACCCTGATCTGGTGGGTACGGCCCGTCGCAATAATGGCCTGTACAACACTGATTTTTCCATTGTAAGCCAGCACTTTGCAATGGGTAATGGCCATTTTACCAGAGGGAACAATCGCCATTTCTTTACGATGGATGGGATGGCGGCCAATCGGCGCACAAATCTCACCCTCAGGCGGCCTGCCTAAACAGATCGCCAGGTATTCTTTATAGACCTGCCGGGAGGCGAACTGCTCAATCAGCTTTTGCTGAACCTCTAAAGTCTTGGCTGCCACCAGGAGGCCTGATGTCTCCTTATCAATGCGATGCACAATACCCGGGCGTAAAGATTCCCCTTTATTGTCAGCGAGCGGCTTACAGTGGTAAAGAAGGGCATTGACAAAAGTTCCCGACCAGTTGCCAGGGGCTGGATGGATCACCATCCCCGGCGGCTTGTTGATCACAAGGATAAAAGCATCTTCATAAACGACATTTAGCGGAATATCTTCAGGGGTAAGGTCGGCTTCAGGCAGAGCTGCAAAATGGACTTCGATTTCATCTCCCGCTTCCAGCTTGGTCCGCTTTTTAACAACGCTTCCGTTCACGCTGACCAAATGCTGCGCAATTAAATACTGAAAATAAGTACGGGAATGTTTTTCACTGAAACGCCGAGCAAGGGTTTTATCCAGCCGCTCCCCCGCTTCCTCTTCCTGGATGATAATGAGATCGCTTTCAATCATTTTGAATCGCCAATAGCACAAAGGATTGAGGATCGTATACGTGCTCGGGATTTAATTTTTGAAGGAGGCTAAGCAGATGAAACCCTAAACTTTCAAGGTCGCCCACTTCCAAGGGTTCTGCCAGTTTTTTCCCTAGAAAACGGTAATTATTATACATAAGATCCTGAAGGTAAAGACCTTCATCATTAACAAAAGTGCGAAAAAGAAAAGGATCAATATTTATAAAGGAATCATTGGTGGGAAAAGCTAAAAAAAGCTGAAAATCGAACATGCCTTCTATGTTAAACGATCAGCTTTTTTTTGCAAATTATCGATTCATTTCACGCCAGGCTTTTTTTAGGCGCTCCTGATGGTCTTTAATCTCATTGACCATATTAGTTGCAATCCCAAGCATCATTTTGTCATAAACTTCTTTAGCTTCCGGAGAGGCATTCTTTAAGTCCTCCATCGTCGAAACCTTAGAAGGAAGCCCAGATCCTCCCGAAGGATGGGAAGTTTGGCTTGTTTGTTCCTGAGATTGTATTTCAGAGGAAGTATTGACTGAATTAACAGATTCTGTAGACATAATCAAACCTTTTAATAGATCTCTTACTTTTATATTAACATGGGAAACTTTAATTTACAATGATCACAATTTATTCTATAATACTATTATAACACAAAGTTAATAGGGTTTAATATGTTTTTATTACAAAATAATACTCAAACAAACAAATTTAATACTAAAATAGATTCAATTCTCTACAAGCCTTTTGTAAGGGAGCGACTAAAAATATTTTCTCACGCGGGCGGTCCAACAATCCCGGAAATAGAGGCTTATGTGCGGGCGGGCGATGCACTGGCAAGGCGTCTTTCTTCCGGCCAGTCTATTCAGGGAACCACCCATCATGCCAGGGATCTCATGTGGTTTTTAACGGCGAGGGTCTGTGAAACGAATCAGCAGTTTATCAGTGGAACCCTTCGCATGGATGATCCGGAAAAGAGAATATTTGATTTTTTGAATCGGTGCCAAGGGATTGCAGGCTCGACAGAGGGCAATCGGGTGTATGACAGAATCTCAACGCACTTTGGACTTTACAATCATACTTTGGAAGAGGGAAAGCAGAAGGGGCTGGATATGGGGAACCTGCATCTTCCAGGCAACAAGCATACCCTATTGTTTTCTCAATTGCCCGATGGCACGACATTCATTAAAATGGAAACGCATGGCTGTCCTCCTTTCTGGAAAACAGGATTTCGCAGCTTTGCCAATTTTCAGGAATTTGTGGGCCATACTCTTGACCTTTTTAAATCAAAACTAGGCCACTCAAATTTAGAGGGCTTATGTGATGAGGCAAAAATATTAAAGCCCAAACGCGAGAATGTTTCTAAAGAGATCAAGACCCTCTATCATAAAACCCTTGAAGCCCTGGCTTCTTCCCGGAGAGTCAGCTTCGCAGCTCAACTCACTGAACGATTGCAGCAAGCAGCGGCCTACTTTTTCTCAGTTAACAACATTCACCCTGTTAAAAAAACACCTTTAAAAATAGCCAAAATGACAGAAGCGGGGATCTCTGCCATGGCTGTCTCCTTGGAATGGAGAATCAATGCCTTCGAGCAAAAAATCATGCAGATGAAGCAAAAAACAGATAACGATGCGATTCAAAAATATGAAGCAAAACTTAATAGCGCTAAAAAAAACTATGCGCACTTGCAAGCGAAGTTGAATGAAGATCAGGCCAGAGGCTACCAGGGGCTTCGCCAAGGCGACGAAGCCACTCTCTCAGCCTTAAGCGCCTACTTTGCCTTCTGATAGCTGTAAAGGGCTCTTAAGGAAAAAGGTGCCAGCAGGGTAGTCAGTGTCAATACAAGTAAAACCGCCGCGTAGACATCATCATTAAACACTTTTGAGGTGAGGCCGATATTAGCGAAAATGAGGCCTACCTCACCCCTTGGGATCATCGCAGCGCCGATGATCCATTGCATGATCCTCTTTTCCTTTAATAATACAAAACCGGACAGGAGTTTGCCAATGATAGCCCCTGCGAGGAGCAAGCCGCTTAAATTCCAGACGAAAGAGGAATCAAAATTCACTTTGCCCAAGTCAAGCGAAAGTCCGATCGCCACAAAAAAGATAGGGGTAAACAAATGCACGATCGGTTTCATTTGTTCTTCTACATGTGTGCTGAAATGTTTGGATTCTTTAAAAAATGATCCCAATGGAAAGTAGAATTTCCTTGAGAGGGCCAGCCCGGCGGCAAAACCTCCAAGCAGTTCAGGTGCGTCAAGGGCATGCGCCAGCCAGGCGAAAAAGAGGATCAAGCCGACAATCGTCGTCGGCAAAAGCCCGGGAATCTCGCTTTTCTCATTCCAACGCTTAATGATCTCTGCCACAATTTTTGCCAAAATCGGCGCTGTGACGAAAAAGATCAGGATAAATAGCAACACGCGTCCTGCATGCCATAAGTTAACTTCCCCGCTTTGTGAGAACTCATAGAGAATTGCGAGCAAAATGATGCCAATAATATCATCGAATATCGCTGCTCCCAGAATAATTTGCGCTTCATGCGTGCTTTGCTTCTTTAATTCCCTTAAGACCCGCAATGTGATCCCGATGCTTGTGGCAGTCAGCGTGCTACCGATAAACAAACTGGCAAGCACCGAAAAGTCAAACACCGCGTAACTGATCCATCCTCCTAAAATAAAAGGCAGGACTACACCAACCGTTGCCACAAGAAACGCCTGCGGTCCGGCCTTTGTCAAATGGCCGATGTCCGTTTCAATCCCCACTTCAAAAAGAAGCAAGATGATCCCTATTTGTCCTAGCAAATGAATGGGCATGCTGATCTCCACAAGTCCTAAAAGGCTGGGTCCGATGACGATACCGGCCATCATTTCTCCGATCACCGAAGGAACTTTGAAATAAGCTGCAAGTTCACCCATCAAACGGGCGGAGATGAGAATTAAAACGAGTTGAATCAAAAACGTGTGGACTTCCATCAAACCTCTTTTATTGCAGCCATGACATCTTCATATTCAAATCCTTTACGAAGCAGAGAGGCGACAACTTTTTGTTTTGTTTTCCAATCGGTCAGATCTTTTTTTCGATATTTTGATTGAAATAAAACCCTTATGCTCTCGATTTCATCATTTTTCTGTAAATGAAAATCTGCCTCTATTCCTTTGGCTCTCAATTTGGCAAGCATTAACCTCTTGCCATATTTTTTTTGATTTAAACGCAAGTAGGAAGAGATCCAGGCCTCATCATCTATATAGCCTGCTGACTTGAATTCACTAATGACCCTTTCCAAAATATTTGCAGCCACTTTTTTTTTAAATAACAGCGCCCAAAGCTCCTGCGAGTGGTAGCTTTTACGGCCAAGCAGCCACACCACATAGTTTTTAACACGGCCATACTCCCAGACCGCAAAGGCTTGCGTCCATTCATCGAATGTCAAACAGCCGGGAAAAGCCTTTTTGGGCACTAAAAAAGAGGGAATCACTCTCCACTCTTCTTCTCCATGATAGATGGCTGAAAATCCGGCCGGCGCCTTTCTAATCTCAATCATTTCAACAGAATTTTTTTTATTTCGCGGGTCGCAAGCTTGTTTCCACGTGCCGTTACTCCCTTCAGAGGGATCTTCGTCATAGGAAATTCTATTTTGCTTACTCCTTTGCGCAAAGTAGGCGTCAGCTGAAGCTCAAGGATGGGTTCGGGCAGTGTAGAGATGAATTCCAGTTTCATTCCCTCATCGACATACCGATAGGTTTTTTCCAAAATAAACTTCTCGATGATAAAGCGCTTTCCAAAGCAATCATTGGACTTAAGGTCACGGTAGGCAACGCTAAAAACTGTTTTTTTATCCGCGACACCCATGTAAACCACTTGATTTTTGTTATGGTGGACGTATTGTTTTTCCGGAATGTTCATGACTTGGTACGAGCCATCCTTAAACAGGACAAGCAGCTTATCAAAGTTCGTGCATTCCACAACATGGGCACTTGCCACTTTGGTTCCGATAAAACCTGTTTCCGGATCAAATCCGACCTGTACAAGGCGGGTTTCCATTGCCCTTGTATTGACAGCCTGGATTTCCTGCACTTCGGTTTTACGGGTGAAATCGGAACCATACTTTTTAACCAAATGGTTGATATAGCGAATGGCCACTTTTTTAATGCTTTTCAAATCTTTTTCGACTTTAGCCAGCTGCTCAGCTAAAGCTTGAATCTCTTCCTGATTTTTGTTCAGGTCAAATAACGTAATGCGTCGAATCGGAATGCCTAAAAGCCTTTCACGATCCTCGTGAGTGGGCACCCTTAAAAGCTGCGGATGAAAGGGCTCAAGGCTGTCTGCGATTGTGGAATGTACAGCTTCATAGGAATTCAGCTCTTCGATCAGCTTATATAGACGGTTTTCAATAAATAGCTGCTCGAGCGATTTGGCAAAGATTTTCTCCTGAACCCGTTCGGCTTCAGTTTCAAGCTCTTTTCTTAAATACTCTTGCAGTTTTTCTGTGTAAAATTCCAAAATCGAAACGACATCTGCTTCCCAGGGCATATTATCTTTAATAACAACCATCTGGGAATGCAAAGTGACCTCACACTCCGTGTAGGCATACAAGGCATCCAGGAGATCCTGGGCATACTGCCCCCTTGGAAGCTTGATTTCGATTTCCACTTTTTCAGCCGTGTAATCGTTGATGCCATCGATTTTAATTTTTCCCTTTTTGGCTGCCTCATCAATCGAACGGATGAGCGACTCGGTTGTCGTGCCATAACAAATTTCATTGATGACAAGCGTCTTGACATCCTTAATTTCGATTTTGGCCCGTAAGCGAATCTTTCCCTTTCCGTTGTCATATTGAGAGGCATCCATGATCCCGCCTGTGGGAAAGTCGGGCAAAATGGTATAAGGCCTACCTTCTAAAAGGGCGATTTGCGCCTCAAGCAATTCGACGAAATTGTGCGAAAAAATGCGTGTCGCCATCCCCACAGCGATCCCTTCCGTTCCCTGAATCAGGATAAGCGGGATCTTAGCAGGCAGATAGACGGGCTCTTGATGCCTGCCGTCATACGAGGCAATGGTAGGCGTCAAATCAGGATTGAACATCGTTTCTTCAGCCAGAGCTGTCAAGCGGGTTTCAATATAACGGGAAGCGGCCGCCGGATCTCCGGTGAATAAATTGCCGAAGTTCCCCTGCCGGTCAAGCAGGTAGCCTTTGTTGGCTATATTGACAAGCGCTTCGGTAATGGGAGCATCGCCGTGCGGATGCAAAGCCATCGTCTGGCCAGCCACATTGGCCACCTTATGCAATTTTCCATCATGCATCTGCCATAGCGTGTATAAAATGCGCCGCTGGACCGGCTTTAAGCCATCCACTAAATTGGGTATCGCCCGATCTAAAATGACATAAGAGGCATAA
>JAJTHR010000351.1 GCA_021298935.1 Parachlamydia sp.
GGTATACTCAATCGGTTGCGCAGTAATTTTTTCCTGAAGACGTTGTTTTGCAAACTCAGCAGCCTGGCGCTCTCCATCACTCTTGGCCCCTGCTATGAGGGCTTCGATTTTGCGAATTTTATCGGCAATATCCATCGACACAACTGTGGTTAAAAAAAGACAGTCTAGGGAATTATAAAATTAAATTCACGCATTCTTACCGCAAGGACACACCCTTAAAAAAGAATATGAAAGATACAAGAAGTCCTGAATTTCTAATGAAAATCAAAGGCATTAGAAGGCTTATAGAAACTGTGATAGGACAGTTGGATGAGCGTTTTAACTTTAATGTGGTATGGGCACGTGACTTTTGGCATCTATTAAGTCGATTGGCAAGACCTTAGCACATACTATCGGTATATTTTTAAATAAAAAATTAGGAAAGCCACCCATTAAATTTGATGGCCTGTTAACGGTATAAAGTTGCACACGGCGTAAAATTCAGGTTATTAGGAAATTTCAGGATGGCCAGAAATTAATCTGGCAGAATCTGGAAATTAAACATTCTAAAAAGGAAATAAAAATGGTCGACATCAGAGAGATAGCCTCTTTGCCAGAAGGGAAGACCATAGAATTTAAGCGGGATTTATCTTCTATAAAGCCTATTCTTAAAACACTTATTGCTTTTGCAAATACTGCAGGAGGAATGCTTTTGATAGGTAAGGATAATGATGGTACAATTATTGGAGTAAATGACATTTTTGAAGCTGAAGAAAAACTTGCGAATACAATAGCAGACAGCATTTATCCCCCTTTATTGCCAGAAATTGAAATAACTTCTTTGCAAGGTAAGGCTTTAATCATTATTCGCGTGGCCCATTGGAGAGGTCCATTCTATTTGAAAGCACAAGGGCCAGATGAAGGAGTCTATGTCAGGCTAGGTTCAACAAATAGAGTAGCTGGACCTGAACTCATTGCCGAATTAAAACGTTCTATGTCTAATATTTCATTTGACCAATTGCCATGCCCTGAAGCTGATATAAATGGCTTAGATATGAAGCGTATAAAACATGCTTTTTCAAATGTTAACCGAAAAATAAATCAAAAAGAACTAGAAACTTTAGGTATCTTAGTTCGGTATGCAGGCAAACTTGTCTGCTCTAATGGGGGCTTAATACTTTTTGGTCAAGATGAGTTACGCGAAAAATATTTTCCAAATGCTAAAGTAAGATGCGCGAGGTTCCAGGGCACAGATAAAGTAGATTTCATTGATCTATATGACTGTGAAGGAACTATTATAGAAGCCATGAATGATGTTCCTAATTTTATTAGACGAAATACTCGAATGGCAGCAAAAATTGATCAAATCCAACGACAAGATATTCCTGAGTATGCTTTGGTCGCACTTCGTGAAGTATTAACCAATGCATTAGTACACGCTGATTATTCAATTAAAGGAATGAATCCAAGGGTGGCTATTTTTTCAGATAGGCTAGAGATAGAAAATCCTGGCATGTTACCATTTGGGTATACTTTAGAAGAGTTCATTGCAGGAGTGAGTCATATTCGCAATAAAGTGATTGCTCGTGTTTTTCGAGAGCTTAACTTGATGGAAGAATGGGGAACTGGCTATAGACGTATTATTGAAGCTTGTCATTCTGGTGGCTATCAAGCTCCATCTTGGGATGAGCTAGGAACAGCAATTAGAGTCATATTTAAACCACATAGGGCCGCTCAAGAAAAAACTGTCACATTCGTTCATCCAAGAATAAAAAAACTTACATCGCGACAACAAAAAATTCTCTCTTTTCTTCACAATAAAGAACCCCTCAGTGCAAAGACAATTCATAAAGGATTAAAAGAAGAAATCTCAGAGCGATCCCTCAGAAATGATCTTTTAGAATTAAGAGAACAAAGTTTACTTAAAATGATCGGAAATGGGCCAAGTACTCTATGGGTTCATTCCAAATACAGTGTCAGAGAGTATAGTGACGATGAAATTCAAGCACATTAACCAGTCGAAATAAAAAGAATTAAAAATTATTATTGAACTTATCCATAAAGCCAGTCAGACTTAACGCACCGCCGGAGTGGACAATCAGGCACTTGCCTTGAATTTTTTCAATGAGAGACTTGGCTTTCATAAATAATTTCGCTGAATAGATGGGGTCTGTAAAAAAGCCTTCCTGCCTGGCCATCTGCCTGATAAAAGAAAAAACTGCCTGATTGGCATGGCCGAAAGAACGAGCCGTTGCAGGTCGGTATAATTGGAATCTTTCCAGAATTTCCGAGTCAGGAAGCTGGCAATCAAGCAGTTGATTAAAGGCTTTTCTAAAGCGTTTCAAGTTTGCTAAAAAAGCTTCTTCGCTGCCTGCAAGCAATAAAATATGCATGCGTGTATTTTTATTCATATAGGTCAATGCAAGCAGGGTGGCAATCGCGCTGAAGCCTGTGCCCGCATCCATGAAAAGATGATCGATGGATAGACCTCTTTGCCTTTCATTTTCAATCATATCTAATGCCAGCGTAAGTGCACCTGGAAGGGAGGCTTCCATGCTTCCTCCTTCAGGGATAACCCATGCCTTTTTATTGTGCATGGCGGCGGAAGCGATTGTTTCCACTTGCGGCCATTCTTTGCGCGAAATCCAATGAATGTTTGACTCCGGCACCACAAGAGATGTGAGCAGCAAATTACCCTGCCGTTTGAGGGAAGGGCTTCCAAGCAAAAATAACGTCGGCTGAATCCCTTTTTCGACAAGCAGCTGGCTCATCCCGAGCACGTGGTTGGAATAGGCGCTGCCAATCAGTGCGACTTCCCGGCAATCGGCCTGCATAATTGCAGGCAGGAGGGAGGTGTACTTGCGCCATTTCGTGCCGCTAATGCCAAAGCTGAGCTCATCATCACGTTTAACGTAAACGGACGGGCCAAAGGTCTTTAGGGCGTGCATGCGGGAATGGGGACAGGCGGAAATGCGAGTTGAGATTGCTTGTCTTAATTGTTCAATCATAAAAACTTTTGAATGATTTCAACGTCCCGCAAGAAGTGCGTGCACGACGATTTGTTGGATAAAGGGGTAAAAAAAGTTTATCGGCTTGCACGTAAGAGAGCTCTTTTGAAAGGATCCATTGATTTTCCCTAATCCCTGGCAGGGAAAGGGTCCCCCTTTGAAAATAAATTATTTGCACTCAAGGTTCTAAATCAAGCAGCTTTAAAATTTTAAGGCAGAGGGCGCCATCATTTTTTAAAGCGGGCTTATGGTTGAGCAAATCTGTCATGCGGGCCGCTTCCCAACGATCATTGACATCAGTTTCTTCATTGAGGGTATTTAAAAACTTTTCCCAAAAGGGAATATTTTCAGTCACTGTAGGTTGAGCATCTAATTTCTTCATAAAGGCAGCATTTAAAATGATATCATACCTTTCGCATCTCTCTCGAATGCCTTCCATTGACTGGTGATGAAGAGGGTTTTCCTTTTCATCTGCAAAAATAGACACCTTTTCCAATGCTTGCCTGGCTTTTTCCCTATCGTTTTGTAAGATATAGAAGTCGAACAATTCAAAATTCGGATCACAAAATTCCCGTTCTGCGACTAACCTGACTGCCAATGCCAAGGCTGCCTGTGCATCAAACTCTTTGACGACCTCGAATACGGAGAACATCACACCCCTGGCTTCATCAAAACCATCCTCAAATTTCCAGGAGAGCGTCTTGCTTGCATAGGCAATAGCCTCATCATAAGAATAGTTAAAAAGGCGGATAACAACTTTGTCTATGAAATCTTTTTCGCTATCTTTATGTATTTTATTTAAGAAAGTGATGGATAAGGGATAATTGATTGGAAGAGTGATTTTAAATAGCTTGAACCATAACCAGCTGCTATCACTTTCAGATGGGCACTGGGAAGCATACGCCTGTGCTGCCCGAAAAGCAATGGAGCGGCAGCGGAGCTCATTTTTTTCTGCGTAATAGCGAACAAAAGGATAGTAATAGGAGCAATCGAGGTTTTTATATTGCAGGAGCCGCATTGTCAAAGGGCCTAGTAAGAATAAAAGATGAGGCGTCTTTTGAGCAATAAGAAAGGCTTGTTTGATGACTTCGCCAGCTAGATAGCAATTTTTGCAAAGACCAAGAATTTTTACAATTTCCTGGAGGGCAGTTTTTGCATTGCAATTGGGTAAGGAAGAAAGAAGTTGGTCAATTTGTACGTTTGTTTTAAATAAGAATTGTTGACTTTCTGTTATTTCCAATTTTTTGATCAGGCAGTTGACTGCCCTGTGAGCACTTTTTTCATTTAAAGTGTGGGCCATTGAAAATGCTTCATTTGTCAAGTTCAATTTCTTGATCAGATCAAAAAAAACCTGATCATTATTGTAAGGAGAGTCCACGAATGCTTTAATAAGCGCTTGCCGGGCGAACAGGTGTAATTTTTCCTCATTATCCTGATAGATGTCTGCAATTTGCATGAGTGCCCTGGCTGCCAATTGAGGCTGATCGATGCTTAGCGCTATCTCATACGCCTGCTCAGGCTCTTGCTTGACAATAGCTTCCACCAAAAAGAGGGCCGCTCTATTCCGCTGAGGTGAAGCAATCTTTGAATCAAACATGTAAAGAAGATCTAAAGCATTCATGGGATCTTCTTTGCTTAAGGATTCAATCATGGATAAAAGAGTGTTTTCTTTATTTTCCGAATCATTCATTGAAATGAATATCCGCAAGGCGCTTTCCTTCTTTTCTTGCACATAGAGAGGCAAAACTTTATTAAGAATGATTTCCTTAATTTTCTGACCAGAAATCAAATTAATTATTTCAATGGTTTTTTTAGGAAATATTTCAAATATTTTAGGTAAGATTAAAATTAAACTTCTTTCATTTTCTATTTTTTTAGTGACTATTCACCACCTCGCCCCGTTTGCGCAGCAAACGGGGCGAGGTGGTGAATAGTCACATTGCAATAATTGGGAATAAAAGATTCTTTGTTCCGCCTGTTTTGAATCTAACGCTTCTAGTGTTTGATCCATAACTAATATGCAACTATCGATTCGACTGATTGCGTTCATTTTATTTACTCATTATTATTTAAAGATAAAATATATAATATTTCAATGACTATATAAAATCAAAGAATGAAAAATTTTGATGTCAGAAAAGGTCCATTGGGCTTATTAATAGGTTTTTTATAGTGAATTGAGGGCCTCAATGAATCAGGTGAATGTTGATGAATTAGCGGAAGCATTAATTGCTAAAGTTAAATCCTTCTTAATCAGTAATATAGGGCGGACTGTCGAAGAGGCTAATGACAATGAATTTTACCGCGCCCTTTGTTATGCCGTAAGAGAAGAGACGATGATCAACTGGCTGGCGACGGCCAGGACTATTGCCAAGCAAAATGTGCGCATGGTGTATTATCTTTCGATGGAGTACTTGCCGGGACGCCTTTTCATCAATAACATCACCAATCTCTGTTCAAATGATATTCTCCGTATCGTGCTGCAAAAAATGAACCGCAGTATGCGCGACATTGTCGAGCAGGAAGATGATCCGGGGCTTGGCAATGGAGGCCTTGGCAGGCTGGCCTCATGCCTTCTCGATTCCTTGGCTACCCACCACTATCCTGCACAAGGGTATGGATTGAGGTACCAGTACGGGATCTTTGAGCAGCAGCTTTGGGACGGGGTGCAAATCGAGGCGCCCGACTGTTGGCTGCTGAACGAAAACCCCTGGGAGTTTCGCCGCGATCTGAGACGGATGCATGTCAAATTCTGCGGTAAGCCGCAAACGATCTATAATATCCATGGGGACGAGATTCAAGAACTGGAGGATGCGGAGGAAGTCGGCGCATTGCCGTATGACATTCCGATCGTGGGCTATAGCAAAAATAATGACTTTTCAGTAGCAACATTGCGGTTATGGTCAACCAAAGACTCGCCTCGCAATTTTTTGTTACAGCGCTACAATGCAGGACGGTTGGACCAGGCGGCTGAGAATACGACGTTGACAGATGTGTTATATCCCGGCGACAGCACGGAGGTGGGCAAGAGGATCAGGCTGAAACAAGAGTTTTTACTGGTTTCCGCTTCAGTACAAGACATTGTGCGCCACCATGTGGCGCAATATAATAACTTTCGCAGCTTTGCCGACAAAGTGCGCATACAGATCAACGACACTCACCCGGCCCTTGTCATTGCCGAGCTGACCCGTATTCTGACGAAGGAGCACGATATCCCATGGAAGACCGCTTTTGAAATGACGCAAGCCTGTACAGGCTATACCAACCACACTATTTTGAGCGAGGCGCTCGAGCAATGGGACACAAAGCTTTTTAACTATCTTCTCCCCCGGCAGTATAAGATCATTGAGAAGATCAATCAGGATTTTTGCACGTCACTTAGGGGTCGGTATCCTAACGATGATGAACGGATCAAGAGGCTTTCGATCATTGAAAATGACAAGGTGCGCATGGCCCATTTGTCGATTGTGGGGTCTCATCGGATCAATGGGGTGGCCAAGCTGCATACCGAGCTGCTTAAAAGCACTGTCTTTAAAGAATTTTACGATTTTTTCCCCAATCGCTTCGTCAATATCACTAATGGAGTGACACAACGGCGCTGGCTGCTTGAGTGCAATCCTGAACTTGCCAAATTCATCACCCGGCGCATTGGTGATAAATGGATCACTGACTTCTTGTCTATCCGTGAACTGACCCGGTTTGCCGAAGATCCGGAATCCCAGGAAGAGATCATGGCGATCAAGAGGAAAAACAAGCTGCGGTGCATTGAATTTTTAAACCGTGAAAACCGAATGAGAGGGTCGACAGGAGCTATTGTCGCACCTCCGCCCCTGATGGATGTTGACTCGCTTTTTGACGTGCAGGTCAAACGGATCCACGAATATAAGCGGCAGCTCATGAATGCCCTCCATCTGATCATGCTCTATCAGGAGATACTGCGCAATCCGAACCATCAAAGGATCAAACGGACTGCTATTATTGGGGGCAAGGCAGCGGCCGGCTATGAGACAGCCAAAGACATCATCCGGCTGATTTGCTGCGTGGCACGCAAGGTGAACCACGATTCCTCCATTCAGGGCCTTTTGAAAATCGTCTACCTTGAAAACTACAATGTAACCAAAGCCGAAATTGTCATACCGGCAAGCGACTTGTCAGAGCAAATTTCGACAGCCGGTACAGAGGCCTCAGGCACCGGAAATATGAAACTGTCGATCAACGGAGCCCTTACAATTGGAACGAGGGATGGAGCCAATATTGAAATGGAAGAGGAAATCGGGGAGAAATGGTGGCCCTTTTCCTTCGGTTGTACAGCGGATCAAATTGCGGAGTTGAAGACCAATCAATCTTATCATTCCCGTGAGATTTATGAAAGCAATCCTAAAATTAAGGCGGCTGTGGATACCCTGCGCGACCACACATTTGCCCAAAATGAGGAGGAGCACCAGGTCTTCAGCGATCTTTACCATAAGCTGATCGAAATGCATTATGGTGGAGCGCCCGACCGTTATTTTATGCTTAAGGACCTGCAAACTTACTATGATACCCAATTAAAAGTGGAAGAGCTTTACAAAGTACCGCGTGAATGGGCACAATATGTCATTCATAACATTGCCGGCATGGGTAAATTCTCGAGCGATTTTTCCGTTCATAATTATGCCGAGCTAATTTGGGGCATCCAACCTTGTCCGCTGGATCAGGAGCTATTGGAAAGAGTGCGCTATGATTATAATGCTTATCGGTGATCCACGTTAAATGAGACGAATTTTATTTTTTATCCTCTTCTGCTTAATTGCAGCGGTACTATTTTTTGCCTATCAATCCTATGAAAAAAAGAAAATCAAGGATCCAAATGCCATCACCCTTTATGGAAACGTGGATGTGCGTCAGGTCGACCTAGGCTTTCGGGTCAAAGGACGCATCGCTGCCATGCCGTTTCAAGAAGGGGACTGGATTGAAAAAGGAAGCCTGATTGCCTATTTAGATAACCAGCCCTATCAGGACCAGGTAGAAGAGGCAAAGGCCCGTATCCTATCGGCAAAAGCCTCTTTAAAAAATGCCGAGCGCTTAGCTGAAAGGCGCCAGGGACTGGCAGGGACAGGAGCCATCTCAGGCGTCGAAGTCGATGATGCCCTCTCATCGAAAGAGGTCTCCTCTGCCACTCTCAAAGAGGCGGAAGCGGCGCTTGGAGTGGCCGCCACTCAACTGAGCGATACGGAACTTTATGCCCCATCCGATGGCGTGATATTAACACGCATCAGGGAGCCGGGGGCCATTGTAAGGGATGCCGATCCTATTTACACGCTCTCTTTGACCTCTCCCATTTGGGTCAGGGCGTATGTTTCCGAGCCAATGCTTGGCAAAATCTATCCTGGCATGCCGGCTGAGGTGTTTACCGATACGCCCGGAAGCTCTGTTTATCACGGCCATGTCGGCTTTATCTCCCCGGTCGCAGAATTCACCCCTAAAACCGTTGAGACGGCCCAGCTGAGAACCGACCTGGTTTACCGCCTGCGCATTATTACGGAAAACCCCGATCAGGGACTGCGCCAAGGAATGCCTGTCACAGTCAAACTGTTGATCAACGGAAAACCTAGGGATCATGACAACCTTCGTCAAACTTCAGCATCTCGTTAAGTCCTTTGATCCCGGGCAGCCTCCCGCTGTCGCCGCGCTGGATGCCGAGCTTCCTCGTGGAAAGATGATCGGATTGGCAGGGCCCGATGGGGCCGGGAAAACAACGTTGATCCGCCTGATGGCCGCCCTCCTCCTTCCCACGGAAGGGAGTGTGACGGTCGGCGGATTTGATACAGCCTGCCAAGCGGAGGCGGTCCATCAAATGATTGGCTACATGCCGCAAAAATTCGGCCTGTATGAAGATTTATCCGTTCAGCAGAATCTTGTGCTCTACGCCAACTTAAAAGGTGTATTCGGACAGGAAAGGGAGGCGGCTTTTGAAAAACTTCTCTCATTTACGGCGCTCAAGCCTTTCACAGAACGGCTTGCAGGCGCACTCTCGGGGGGTATGAAGCAAAAGCTGGGCCTTGCCTGCTCGCTTTTAAGCAAACCTGCCTTGCTTCTTCTCGATGAGCCAAGCGTCGGTGTGGATCCCTTATCGCGCCGCGAGCTCTGGAAAATGGTGAAAGAGCTATTAAGCGAGGACATTACGGTCGTCTGGAGCACCGCCTACCTGGATGAAGCCGAAAAATGCGATGAAGTGCTCTTGATGAATGAAGGGAAGCTTTTGTATCAGGGGCCTCCGCAAGTGATTACAGAGCGCGTGGAAGGGCGTACATTCAAGATCATCGGCCTCGAAGGAAACAAACGCAGCGTCCTTTCCAAAGCATTGCAGCAAAGCGATGTGATCGATGGCATCATTCAAGGCACCGATGTGCGCATTGTCACAAAAACGGTCGATTTTAAGATCCCGATGGAGGCATTGGAGGCAGGCCCCAATGCACGGCTCGTCCCTACGCCGCCCCGTTTTGAAGATGCCTTCGTTGACATTCTAGGTGGAGGGCCGGGCGGTTATTCCGCACTGGCGGCGGAAATTCCTCAAAAGCCCCTCAACCTGCCTGGCATTGTTGTGGCTGATCATTTAGTGAAGAAATTTGGAAATTTTACGGCCGCAAACGAGATCACCTTCCAGATCAAAAGCGGAGAAATTTTTGGTTTGCTTGGCCCCAACGGGGCGGGGAAATCAACGACCTTTAAAATGATGTGCGGACTTTTGAAGCCGACAGCCGGGCATGCGTATGTCAAGGGGCTGAACCTGCAAGTTGCTCCCTCTCAGGCACGTTCACGCATTGGTTACATGGCCCAAAAATTTTCCCTTTACGGAAATTTAAGCGTTTTTCAAAACCTCGATTTTTTTTCAGGAATCTACAACCTGACGGGTGGAATAAAAAGAAAGGCAGTGGGCCAGATGATCGAGATATTTGAATTGGAGCCTTATTTAAATGAGTCGGCCGACCTGCTTCCCTTAGGGTATAAGCAGCGGCTGGCCTTATCGTGCTCCTTGATGCATTTGCCTGACGTTCTTTTTTTAGATGAGCCCACATCTGGCGTAGATCCTATTACAAGAAGGGAATTTTGGAACCATATTAATGGGCTTGTGGAAAAAGGAATCACCATTATGGTAACGACCCATTTTATGGATGAGGCAGAGTACTGCGATCGCATCGGGCTTGTTTACCGTGGCCGCCTCATTAAAGTGGGCACTCCAGATGAGCTTAAAAAACTATCGCAAACTTCAGACAATCCACACCCCACTTTGGAGGATGCGTTCATCCAGCTGATTGAGGATTACGACAAGGCGCACCATGCATAACAGTTCTTTGCGCCGCATTCTGGCCTTGATTGTGAAAGAATCGTACCAAATCGTCAGGGATCCGAGCAGCATCCTGATCAGCTTTTTTCTGCCCATGATGCTTCTCTTTCTTTATAGCTTCGGCGTCTCCCTGGATGTCAACCACATCAATCTAGGGATCGTTTTAGAAGACACTGCTCCTGATGCCATTAGTTTTGCGCAAAGTTTGCAGGATTCGCGCTATTTTGAGACGCTAGTGGTCAAAGACAGGCGGCTAATGGAAAGAGAAATTGTGAAAGGATCGATCCGGGGCTTTGTTGTCATTCCCTCCTACTTTTCATCTTTCCGCGAACGCCCCTCAAGCATCGCTCCGATCCAGATCATTACGGACGGAAGCGAGCCGAACACAGCCAGCTTTGTGCAAAACTACGTCCAGGCAGCCTGGCAGAACTGGCTGCAGCAGCAATCCATCAGCAATAAGTTGCAGGGGCTGCCTCTTGTACGCACACAGGCGCGCATCTGGTTTAACGAGGAGCTGCAAAGCAGTTATTTCCTGATCCCCGGGTCGCTCGCGATTATCATGACCCTGATCGGCACTTTGCTGACCGCATTGGTTGTTGCCAAAGAGTGGGAAAGGGGAACCATGGAAGCGCTCATGTCGACCCCTGTAAGCATTAATGAATTGCTGATCGGAAAGCTCGTCCCTTATTTTGTGTTAGGGATGATGGCGATGACCCTTTGCGTCCTTATCTCAGTCTTTTTACTTGGCATTCCTTTGCGCGGCACGTGGCCGGTCTTAGGCCTGGTTACCGCCGTATTTTTATGGACCGCTTTAGGCGTCGGACTCCTCATTTCCACATTGGCTAAAAATCAGTTTGTGGCAGCCCAGGCAGCAATTATTGCCTCTTTCCTTCCGGCCTTTATACTCTCTGACTTTATTTTTGAAATTTCTAGCATGCCTTTAATCATACAGTATGTGACCTATCTCCTACCGGCCCGTTATTTCGTCTCGAGTTTAAAAACACTCTTTTTGGTAGGAAATTTGTGGGATGTGCTCCTGCCGAATTTATTTGCGATGCTGCTTTTGGGAACAGTGGTTTACTTTATCACATCGGGTAAAACCGTTAAGCGGTTGGATTAATGTTCAATCGTATCTATGCTTTAATTAAGAAAGAAGTGCTGGCGATTGTCAGGGACAAAAAAAGCCGTTTTGTCCTGATTGTGCCGCCGTTGATGCAGCTGCTCATTTTTTCCTTTGCCGTCACACTCGATGTAAAAAATGTCTCCATCGGTATCCTTAATCGTGATGGGGGGCGGCAAGGGTTTGAGCTCGTCCAGCGATTTGTTGGTTCGCCTACCTTCAATAATATTATTACCTTGCAATCGGTCCAGGAGATCAGGCATTTGATTGACACACAACAAGCACTGGTGGTCCTGCATATCGACGAACAGTTTTCAAGAAGACTGGAAGGGGGCTTAAGCGCCGATATCCAATTGATTCTGGATGGCAGAAAATCGAATGCGGCCCAAATCGTGCAAGGGTATGTTTCGCGCATTGTGGATCAATACAATATTGATTTTGCCGCTCAAAAGGGCTATACCCTTCAGGCAACGACAACCATTGTCCGCAATTGGTTCAATCCCAATTTAATGTACAACTGGTTCACCGTGCCAAGCCTTGTCGGGCTGCTGACGATGGTGATTGGCCTCATTGTTTCCGCCCTGTCGGTGGCACGCGAAAGGGAGCTTGGGACATTCGATCAGCTGCTTGTCTCACCCCTGCAGCCGAGGGAAATATTGCTTGGCAAGGCCCTGCCCGCCATTATTATCGGCATGCTGGAAGGGACATTGATTCTTGTGGCCGCCATCTTTCTGTTCCGCATCCCCTTTATGGGGACTCTATGGACGCTGTATCCAAGTTTATTTGTCTTCGTCTCGTCCATTGTCGGAGTCGGTTTATTTATTTCCTCCCTGTCTAAAACGCAGCAGCAAGCTATTTTAGGCACTTCTATTTTCATGAGTCCATCCGTACTGTTGTCAGGATTTGCCACTCCCATTGAAAACATGCCCGGATGGCTTCAAACGGTGACTTATATCAATCCGCTGCGCTACTTTCTTGTCATTGTTAAAGGGGTATTTCTAAAAGCCATGCCAGCCGATGTCGTTTGGCAGCAAACCTGGCCAATGGCCATCATTGCCTGTTGCACACTGGCAGCAGCCGGCTGGTTTTTCCGTCATAAGCTAGAGTAGTAAATAATTATTTAAAAAAAATATTTTTAAAGCTACGCTATTTTCCTTTTCAATTCTGAATCCTTATTAACCTAAAGGATGAGCCAATGATGAAACAATCAATCCCTGTATTTCCAAAGCCTCTCAATGACCTTTTACAAAAGATTGGAAGGTCGTCCGAATCCTATGCCAAAGAACTAGCCAAAAAACTGGCCAGATATACTCAAGCCACATTAGAAGATTTATTTAATCAACAAACCAAGAAAATTGACCGCTTAAGCGATGGCATGGAGGAAGTCAAACAATATGCTGTTGAACTTTGCAAGCAAATCATCAATGCACCTCCTGTCAGATTTGAAATTCAAACAAAGGATATTAAACGAGCCCAAAATAAGACCTTCAATCATTCTTCCCCTGCCGAGTTAATTAAAGGGAAGGCTGTTATGAGGGAACATGGCTTTGCAAAAATTGAAGTGGACTGCGTTATTGCTAGCAAAAACTGGCATCAACTGGGCGAGATGAAAGGCGATACAATTAATTTAATTGATTATCTGGATAAGCTTCTTCCTTTGGAGAAGAAGGGAAAAATTGGGATTGTCACATTTCAAAATGGAATGGCCAATACATTGGGTGATTTTGTCAAATCCAGCCAAATTGTTTTTGACCAATTCACACAAGCCCCTCTATGTATCGGGCTCTATAATTCAACTCTTATCCAAGCCTGTCCTTCCCCCATAGATATGTACAGGTTCGTCAGTGAAAAATTACTTAATCGTAGCTCTGTCTACAGTCTGTGCCAAACGATGTCAATGCTTGCCAATGTAATTTCAAAACTAAATCCTAATCTTTTGTGGGTTCATTTTGCTCATAGTGAAGGGGGGCTTATCGCCAATGCTGCTCTTGAAGTGTGTCAATATAAATTATTTACAAATACAAGCGAATTCTTAAAGAATAATTTGATTACTTCTACCTATGGGGCTGTCAAACCAATCCCGGATGAATACACAAAATATTCAATCAATACTTATTCTAAAAATGATATTGCCTTGTTTTTTGGAAAAAATTACATTGACTCGGATCTTGATGAAATGATTGAAAGCCAAGAACCTATCAAAAAAAAATATAAAGGCTATACTTATTCAATTAAGGTTATAGATAGTCTAATTGAACGCTTTGAAACCGTAAAAATGCCTGTGGAAATGCCTAAGAGGTTATCTCCTAGAGAGATGATGCAATTATCTTTTTTAGAGCACCTAGCTTATCGTGAAGAAGTTGATAATGCCCCCTGGGTCACACAGTCATGCATCGATTTAGCAAATGAATTCTCATACAACGTTAAGGACCATGGATTTGAAGAGCTTACCTATAAAGAACAATTCGTGAAAGACGCATATGAGTTTAAAAAAGATTTTAATATTTAATTGTGCTTTATCAAATGACATTTCTTAAATGGTTGAAAATTACAATTTTAGTCGCTATACCTATTTTTTTGTGGAACTATGGGCCTTTTTATTTTACGAAACATGAAAGGGAGTGGAGAAAAAAAAAACAAGAAGAAATAAATGCCAAATCTGAATATTTACCCTATATAGATGAAATTTATCTTACTTTTGCTAAAGAAATGAAGAAAAAATTTAAGCTTATACCTTCTGGTTATGGTGGTATAAGAAAGCGTAAAGTGGAAATGTTGAGCATGAATTTTACAACCAAGCGCCGGGCAACAATTCAAGAGGCAAGAGGATTGCAGCTATTAATAATGGATCAATTTCTCAAGGCTATCAATGCACATGAAAAGTTAAAACCATTTTTAGATGAACAGCCATTTACACACCGTCGAATTAAGTTATGTGTGGATTTTGAGGGACCTAATGGATCCTATTGTGATGAAAGTGTTAGTACGATTTTTAATGTTCATGGTATTGCAAGTAACACAGAAAATAGAAATCGAATTTTTTATGTGGGAGTAGACCCCTATAAAAATGATCTATTCGACTTACATAACGAGTCTTATGCAGAAGCATTGGAAATTTTAAAGAATTCACCTGACCTCGATCCTTTTGTCCACGTAACAACCCCTTTGGAAATAGCCACCGATCAAATATTCAATTCTTTTGTTAAAGAAATGAGGGAAAAGCATCAATTAAGATGTCATTCAATTGGGGGA
>JAJTHR010000365.1 GCA_021298935.1 Parachlamydia sp.
AATCTATTTAGAAAGCATTAATAGGGCCTATCCGCAGTTTAACCATCTTATTACAGATCGCGTATATAGCATAGCGCCCCATCTCCATTCCGAGGAAAATCACGTCAAACTGCTGGTTGTGGACGGACAGTATTTTGCGATGGGCGGCACCGGCATCCACCCTAAAATGGGACGCGAAGAGGTGCCTCACGACGAGTTAGAAAGCGGCACGCTAGCCTCAAAATTCATTGATAAAGCTTTCAGGGATACAGATGTCATCGGGTATAGCGAAGCGGCCCGCACTATGCGTACACAATTTTTCAATTTGTATCGCATATGGGAGCACCGTATGACAGGGCAGTCGCAAGACCGCTTTTTCGATTTAGAAGAAAATCAACCGCTTAAATGCCCACTTTTTCACGAGGAAGAAGGGCTCGTGCGCGATTCAAGGTTAAAATACATCGTCGGTGGACCTGAGCATAGGGGTCAAAATCCAATCACAAATGAGATCGCTCATTTGATCGAGGACTCTAGTCAAGAAGTCAACATAGCCAACCTGCTTTTTAACCCTGACAAAAAAATTAGCATGGCATTGACAAAGGCCAAGGCTAAGCAGGTTGCCTTAAATGGCTATTTTAATGGTACGGGGGTCGGCTCCTCGGCCGGACATTATTTGTACGCGTGGCCCAACCGTTACAATTACCACTTGTTGTCTAACGTTTATGAATGTGAAAAAGAAAATATACTTTATCATAAAAAAGTCATGACAGTCGATAAGCGGTACGCCGTGGTGGGCAGCTATAATTTTGGAGTCAAAAGTGCCAAGTGGGACTATGAAAATGTCTGTGTTTTTGACGATCCACGCATTGCTGCTCTTATGGAACAAGCATTGGAGGAAGATAAACATTTTTCTGCCCATTTTTCAGGAGATAACCTAACCAGCAAATGGAGATGGTCTCAGATTCCCGGCCGATTAGCCATTGCCGCTCTTGGCTCCCTTTTTGGATAACCTTTGACTAAAATTTAGGGCTGCTGGAAAATATTCCTAAAAAACTTAAACTATGCAGCAAACAAACTACTTAAAAAATACACAAACCATTTTTATTGCTAGTAAGTTTCTGAATAGTTTTTTAGGTGCCATGTATGGCCTTCTCTCTTTTATTTTATGCAAGCAATGTGATGCTTCTCCTCTACAAGTCACTTTGCTTGTCAGCTCCAAGCCTCTCGTTGCCATCGCTTCTTTCTACGCCTTTCTTTTCATCAAAAATCAACCCCATCGCCTCAAAACACTCATCATTTGCTCCACCCTGCTTAGTTTTTTACCCTGTTTCCTATTCCCCTTTTTTACCAATAACTGGCTCTGCATTTTCTCATTTGCCCTTTTTATGATGTCAGCCCGGGCCATGCTGCCTGCCTGGTCGGAAATTTTTAAATTAAATATCCAGGATGAGAAAAGAGGAATTGTTTTTTCACAAGGCTCTACGATCAATTATTTATCGAATATTGTGCTGCCTTTGCTGATCGCCCCCATAATGGACTACTACCCGCCGAGCTGGAAATGGATATTTTTTATCCTGGCATTCCTTCAACTGTTCGATGTCCTCATTTTAACAAAATTATCGGTCAATCTTGAGAACTACCGGAGCGAAAAAACACCCTCTGAGCCTGCCCCCTTATTGATTGAGCCCTGGAAAAATAGCTGGCGACTAATTAAAGAAAGGCCCGATTTTAGAAATTACCAAATTGTCTTTATGCTGGGCGGCACAGGGCTCATCCTCGCCCATCCGGTCCTTCCTTTATTTTTTAACCAGGTTTTGCACCTTTCTTATCAGCAATTTGCTTTTGCAGTGTCTGTGTGCAAAGGAATCGGCTTTGCGCTGACATCGCGTGTGTGGGCCAAGTGGTTTAACCGCATTTCCATCCATCTTTTCAATTTTTTCGTGACAGCCTTTGCCGGCTTATTTGCCGTTATTATCATGTCGATCGATCAGTCTCTCGTTTGGATTTATATTGCCTACCTCATCTATGGCGTCATGCAGGCAGGAAGCGAACTTAGCTGGAATCTGGCAGGCCCCCGCTTTGCCCGGGAGCAGGATAGCACCCTTTTTACGAGCGTCAATGTAGCCATGGTAGGATTGAGAGGTTGTATCGCTCCCTTTTTAGGAGAATTTATATTTTTATCGAGCAATTACACAACAGTTTTTTTAATTAGCGCAGGCTTTTGTTTTGCAGGAGCTTTTTATTCTTACCTTTTGGATTATAGAGAGCGAAAAGCAATGGGTATCCTGAAGTTTATCAATTGACACGCACCCATCTCCCAAGCTATAATGCCCCTCTAAAATGCTTAGATTTTTCTTTTTTTTCTTAATTACCCTTCCTTTTTTACATAGCGCCGATTTTTCCCCTCAGGCCATTATCTCCGAATTGACGGTTGATTTACGCGAGCCTACTTTTCAGGATGGAGTGCTCATGACTGAAAAAGGAGGCGTGATTGCTGGGCCGCAGCTTAGGATTCAAGCAGTTCGCCTCCACTATACCAAGCAGCCCGACGTAGAGACCGTACAGGCAGAGGGTCAGCTCATTGTTGAATTTGGGGAAGTCCTGTTGACAGGGGAAAAACTATTTTTCGATTTCAAAAAAAATGAGGGGTTTATTGAATGGGGAAGAACAACGTTTGAACCCTGGTTTTTCGGTGGAGAGAGAATAGAATTGCGGCCGGATGGAAGCTATGTTGCCTATAACAGTTTCATTACCACATCGGAAAATGAATCTCCTGATTGGGGAATTTATTCAAAAAAAATCGTCGTTGAGCAATCACAGTTTATAAAAGCTTTTGAAGTTGAATTAAAATTAATCAGCCATCGAATCTTTTGGATTCCCTCTTTATGTGCAAATCTCAATTCCATTTTCGATTCCCCGCTTAAATACCGTTTTTATTGGGGAGGCAAACAAGGACCGCGCCTTGGGCTAACCTACGAGGTTTTTTCCTGGAAAAAGTGGAAAACTTTTCTCCGTTTTGACTATCGGTTGACTCGGGGGCCTGGAGGGGGCTTTGAAACCAGGTATAAATCGGAAGATAAAAAAACCGAATTTCGCATTATAAACTATGTCTCACAGGACTCCTCCCTTTTAGATCCTCACAGAAAAATTAATTACCGCTTTGAGGGTTATTTTAAAACCACTTTTGACGAGAATAAAACCCAAATTCTCGCCACCTATGACAAAATTAGCGAAAGGGACACACCCAGCCGTTACAATGACCATGAATTTGAATTTGACCGTTCCGAAAGAACTCAAGTCATGTTCAGACGCCTGGAAGAGCATTGGATTGGCAGCTTCTATACACGCTTGCGCATCAATAGTTTTCAAACTGTCAAACAGGAACTGCCCACTGCCTCATTAAATTTCAAGCCCCTTCATTTACGTGGTACACCCTTTATTTATGAAAATTGGGCCCAGGTATCCAACCTCGATTTTAAATACTCCAAGCATTTATGCGATGTGCATGACTATTCTTCCACCCGCTTCGAATACAGGCCGACCCTCTATGCCCCCATTTCTTACGGTCCGCTTAATTTAACTCCGGAAATCGGAGGAGTGGGTATTTTTTATGGAAACAGCCCTACAAAAGAGGGACAGCTTTTAATGCAAGGGAAGCTCGGCCTTCAGGCACAGACGAGTTTTTTTAGAAAATTTGGATCTTTTAAACATGTGATTGAACCCTCGCTTGGGTTTCACTATTTTTCTATGCCCAGCTCATGCCCATGCGAGCATTATATCTTTGATATTAATGACGGATGGACCGATCTGAATGTGTGTAGATTGGGGATAAAAAATGCCATTTATAAAAAAACCGTCCAGGGAATCGAGCGCCCTTTCATTGCCGATCTGTACTCGTTTGCTTTCATTCATTCGCCGACCCAAATACTCGTGCCGAAAGTTTACGGACGTTTTGTCCTTTGCCCCTTCCCTACTTTGCAATACAGTTTGCAGACAGCCTGGGATTGCATGCATTCGCGCATCGATCATTTTAACTTTAGAACAGAATGGACTGTAGATGAAGATTTCGCTATGGCCTTTGAATATCGACACCGCAGCCCCTATTCCTGGCGAAAAGTCGATCCCTTTAATTTTTTTCTGGAAAATTATCGAAGCGTCGATTGCCTGTTGAAATCCCCTCTTTCTGACAGGCGGGACACCTTCCTTTTTCACTTTTTTTACCGGTTCCACCCTTTATGGGCCTGTGAATTTAAATCACGGCAAGGGTGGAACAGGCGGCATGAGCCGGGTTACCGGGAATATGAAATCAATTTCTTGACAACCATTCAAACGGCATTGCACTTTAAGCTCTCTTTCCAGCATTGGGAAAATGATAACAGGGTTGCCCTCTATTTTAATATCGGACTTCCCAAACCCAACAAAGCTAAACTGTAATGTGCCATATTCTACCCATTTTTTGGGGGTCGCACAATCTGCTGAACAATGACGGGTGATTCGAGCTTCTTGACGCAATTGCGTTGGACAAGAAGGTCGATCATCCGGCCTGGGTGAATGTATTTCATCCGTTCTTTTTTATCGAATGGAAGGTCCAGTACGGTGCGATTTTGCTTTAGCGCCTCTCCTTTTTCAATCTCTCCCTTCTCGATCAAAACGTCTCCTAACTCTTCTGCAAGCTCCCGGTTCAATTTCACAAGGGCGGCCAAGGTCGTTTTGGAAGAAAATTCG
>JAJTHR010000213.1 GCA_021298935.1 Parachlamydia sp.
AATTTGACTTGTGATCACCTTCATCTTTAAAAGATCTCTCCTTGTTGATATTCAAAGATATCAACTTCGAAAAGATCTTTTAAATCTGAAGCGCTGACAAGCCAACTTTATGGTTTTATTTTTGGGAAATGGTATAAGTTGGCATTTTGCGGCATGACCTTGCTGACAAGGAGGACTTTGTCCCGCTGTCCGGCAATCGCCTCTCCAACAATGTTTTCTGCTTGTCTGTAATATTCGGCCGTATCAATCGTCGTCATTCCCAGATCGATTCCCAACCGCAGCGCCTCGATTTCATTTTGCCGGTCGGCAGCGTTTTGACCCATTGTCCACGTGCCTTGCCCCAATTTTGAAAATTCTTTCATTTCAGCACCTTTATGCTATTAATTTCATATACTTTATTAAAACTTAAATCAATTGTGCGAAAATACCATTTTGAAACAAAATACATCTTAAAACAAACTTTACATGTATTTTATTAAAATTTAAAAAGTTCAATTTAATATAGATAAAAAAATAAATTAAGGAAAAAAATCATGGTTTATCCATCCAGTCCCGCCAATAACCCTTTTGTCCATAACCAAGAAGGCCAGCAGCCTTACATCCAAACACTTTACCCTCAAGTTTCTGATTATAATCAATTTCAGAATCCGATGATGCCTGGCATGCCGCCGCAAAACAACCAACAGTATTTTCAGACGCAAGTTCCGCAAACAATGCAGACAATGCCGCCCCAACACATGAATCCTTTTTACACTAACGCGCCGCACATGTTGAATACCATGCAGCCGATGCTAACCGACAACATCCAACAGACAATGGTCCCTCAGTTGCCTCCGCACTATCAAACAAATGTGCCTCAGCATTATCAAACACATATGCAGCAGATCCCCCCTCAAATGCCTGCCCATTTTTACACTCAAATCCCCCAAGCGCAGCATCAATTTATCCCTTTTCAATCTCAAATGTTTCAACAAATGCCGATGCAGCCGACTGCCCCTATGCAAACGATTATTCAAACTATGTTTCCGGCTAACCAGCAGCCTACAGAACCCGAGCAGCCCGCTGAAGAAGGTTTGAATGATGAATATGAGCAAAATCTTCAAAATTTTCGCGATTCAGAGATGGGCCAAAACACCAACCGCATGCTCACCATTGCAAATGAACTTGTTTCTTTCAATACCTATGATCCGCAAGATACATTTTTAATGCGTTTATTCTCAACTGCCAGAATGCGTGTCTTTATTCCTATGCTCGGCACTCTTTCTGCCGGCAGTTACATGCTGCTCGAGCGCTTTCATTGGTCGGCTATTTCTGCCAATAGCCTCTCTCAAATGAGAGGAAGAATCCTGCTTAATCAGGGAATCAGCTCAACCCTGCAGCAATTAGGCATGCCGGGCAGACATATGCTTTTTTTAAGTAGTGTCGGAGCAACAACGTTTGCCGCCTCCATTTACTTTCTTGCAGCTGCCAGAAAAGAATGGAAGGAATTGCAGGCAATACAGAAAGAGCATCAAAATCTTTCCATTGAATGGGATATAAACAAATCCACTTACGCAGAGAGATATCGGGATGCTGTTGAGGAGGCGAAGGGCGAAACAGAAAAGCTCTTGCGCAGCATGAGATCAGACAAAATGACTCAGATCGCTCTCTTGATCCTGGGAGCAGGTAGCAGCGCAGTGATATCAGCCGGTTGTTATACCGGCTCAGGCTTATTGATTCAGGCGGGTGGCACCGCTGCTGCATTGGCTGCCACAGGAGCCTTCATCAAATCGGTCATTAATTCAGCAACCAAACCAAGAGAAAAATTGGCTGTTCAGCTGGATCATTCATTGAAAACTGTATTGAACACTTCTCCTTTAGAAAGGGAAGAAGGCTAATATTTCGCTTTTTACAAAACCCTGAATCAGGTATATCAGACAAGGCAGGACCTAGAAGGCCTGCCTTGTATTAATCCTGAAAAATGATGCCAAAATGACAACATCCCCTGCATCTTACGATTGGCTGCGCACGATCCAACCCGACCTGAAGGCATTGGACGATACTCCCTTAACAGGTTCCTCCCCTCCTTTCCCATGGGATGAACTCTCCGCTCGACTTGCCAAAACGTTTGAAAGGGAGGGATTTAAAATTCAGCCAAAAGAGCTAGCCTGGCGCTCTTCCGACCAATTGCTCGAAGGCTTAGGCGATTCCCCTTACGCTTTGAATTTCACTATTCCTACATTCAATGGATCGGCATGTTGGATTATGCCGGAACAGGAAATGACCTTGCTTGAAACCTGGCTTCTTACGAAAGAATCCCACCCCCTCTATTTTCAGGATAAAACCCTCAGTGAAAGCTTTTACCGTTTCTTTGCCCTGGAAACCCTTTTTCAATTCAGCCAGGTCACTTTTGATAAAACCCTCGCCCCGCTCCTAAAAAAAACCCAGGAACTTCCCTCTCAGGATTCCCTTTGCCTGGACGTCAGCTTAAGCTTAAATGAACAAACGATTTGGGGACGGCTGATTATCTCACCTGACATGCGAAGGTCTTGGGTGGATCATTTTTCCAGTCAAGAGTCCACTGCCCTCACTCAAAAGCTAGCCAAAGAAGTCGAGGTGCAAGTGCATCTGGAGGCAGGAAAAG
>JAJTHR010000092.1 GCA_021298935.1 Parachlamydia sp.
CGAAGCATTGGTTTTTGCTGCTTGAAAAATTCAAAGAGCGGTTGATTGAGTGGATCAATGAAAAAAACTGGAAGCCTAATGTAGTTAATTTTATCAGGGGCTACATCGATCATCTTCATGCAAGGGCCATTACTAGAGATATGAATTGGGGAATTCCGGTACCGGTTGAGGGTGCACAAGGAAAGGTCCTTTACGTTTGGTTTGATGCGCCGATCGGCTATATTTCAGCCACAAAGGAATGGGCTCAATTAATAGGGGAGCCGGATAAATGGAAAGAGTTCTGGATGAATTCGGAGACATTGCTTGTCAATTTTATTGGTAAGGATAATATCCCTTTTCACGCTTCCATCTTTCCTGCCATGGAAATGGGTCAAAATCAGCCTTATAAATTAGTCGACGAGCTGCCGGCCAATGAATTTTATAATTTAGAGGGAAGGCAATTCAGCAAATCGGAAGGGTGGTACATCGACCTGGAAGATTTCTTTAAAAACTTTTCAAGCGACCAGATCCGCTATACAATTGCCGCTAATGCTCCCGAAACGGCCGATAGTGAATTTACGTGGAAAGATTTTCAGGCACGTTGCAATGGCGATCTGCTTGGCAAATATGGTAATTTAGCTAACCGCATTCTTGTTTTTATTCAAAACAAATGTGGGGGAACTGTCCCTGAAATGGGTGCGTTGGAAGAGGTCGATGAAGCTTTCCTAAACCATATTCAAGAGCTTGTAGATCTTGCTGCCGAAAATTACAATACTTTTAAATTAAGGCGGGCAAGCCAGATTGTGATGGAATTGGCACAAACGGGCAATGTGTACTTTGATACAAAAAAACCCTGGAAGGATGCCAAAGAAGCATCCACGGAGCAGCGTATGAAGACGACGCTTGCTTGCTGCATGGTTTGTTTAAAAGCCTTGGCGCTTATTTCATTTCCAATCATTCCGGCCACCGCAAATAAACTTTGGTCCCTCATGGGCTTTGAAGGACAAATTGCCCAAAGAGATTGGAATGATGCGAAAAACCAATCGATTCCTGCAGGCCAAAAAATTCAGCCACCTGAAGTTCTGTTTCAAAAAATTGAAGATGAACTCATTGAATTGGAAATAAAAAAGTTGCATGAGTTGTCTAAGAAGACAGTGACCGCTCAAGCACAGGAAAAAACACCGCTTGCTCCTTTAAAGGAAATGATAGAGATCGAGGATTTTCAGAAACTTGATTTGCGTGTAGGGGTCATTCGGAAGGCCGCTCGGGTCAAAAAAAGCAAAAAGTTGCTTGAGCTGCAAGTGGACATTGGCCTGGAAGAGCGCACAATTGCAGCGGGAATCGGGGAGTATGAGGAGCCAGATCAATTGATAGGACGCAAAGTCGTTGTGGTTGCCAACTTAAAACCGGCCACATTAATGGGTGTCACAAGCCAAGGGATGCTGCTTGCTGGCAAGGAGCCGGGGAGCATTCAATTTGTAGCAGTTGATATGGAGCCTGGCACAGTCGTTTGCTAAGAACCTTCCCTTGCATAATTTTAGAATTTACGAAGGAAGTTCTAGTGTAGGAGGGTTATGATGTTTAGCAACGCTTCTGCCAAGCATCAACAGCCCAACACACTCCACCTAATAATCCTCCAGCAATTGACATGATTTTAAGTGCTTTAAAATCCAAAGCAGTTTCAATCGAAGTGTTTATAAAAAAGTAGAAACAAGCCGCCATTGCTCCTGCACAAAAACCAAAAGCTAGGTTGCAAAGAATTGAGAAGCATTGTTTTGCTATCTCTATGATTTTATTTGTAAGGGGTTTGGAGTATTCATTGATTGAGCTGCAATAGTTTGCACATGTTTGATAAACGTTATTGACAATCTGTAAATCCATGCTAATTTCCTTTCCTTCAAAAAAATAATCGGTAGTCAGCTTAGCATAGAAATGGTAAGGATGCAAATGGTAAATTTTAAGAATTGATTTAAGCTAGCAAATGCTTTGCTAATTGAAGATGCAAGATACAAAATGAATTAGTCTTTTGTATCTTGGCATTTAAGCATTAATTTTGGAAAGATAGCATGGGGGAGGGACTAAACTGTTTCTCCGCGGGCGCGCATTTGACGCACGACTGCATCAACACCCAAACGGTCGATCGTTCTCAAAGCAGAAGTCGAAAGTTTCAATGTAATGAAACGATTTTCTGCCGGAAACCAAATTCTTTTTTTAACTAGATTTGGCAAAAAGCGGCGTTTCGTCTTACCTGTTACTTTAAGACCGATCCCTTTTTTCTTTTTAGCGATACCGCGAATGGCATAACTATAGCCTCTCACAGGTCTCTTACCCGTCACTTGACAAACTTTTGACATACATTTACTCCAATGGCAATCGACAAATTTATGGATACTATAGCACAAATGCGCTTAAATGGACAAGGAAATTAATGATTAGTGAAGAGGAAGCCACCCATCGCGAATATTGAAACGCTTATAGACCTGTTCCTTACGCATTTGCTCAACTTCTTTTTCCATTTCGGCATCCCCCTTTTCCTGTCCGATCAAATGACTTTTGAGCTCTTCAATGCGTTCTTTTAATTTTTTTACGAGCAACCAATCCTGCGTTGTGTAAGAAGAGGGAGGTTGTTTAAAGCGTTCCTCATCTTCAGGAGATAAATCTAGCTGTGAAAAAATGATTGGATCAAGCGCGTAAAGCTCTTTCACAAAATTTTTAGCAATTTGTTCCACAAGTTGCGGTTTCGCAGCCTGATGAGGCGCCTGGATTAAATCAACAATAATGGCAAGCTCGGAAAACTTTTCAATGTTTTTTTTTCGAAGTGATTCTGTCATAATATTTTCTACTTTTGAAAAGTCAATTTTCATAAGTGCCTCGATATTTTCTCCCATTATAACATTTCAACGTTTATTTTCTTTCAAATATTTTTTTGCCGCTTCGACCTTATCCCCTTGTAATTCAATATGATCATCCTTTATCGCTCCTCCACACCCTAAATGCCTCTTTAAGGCAGAGCATAGCTCTTTCATCTCTTTAGAAGAGAGAGGAAGGTTTCGTATAAGCGTCACAATGGAAGAACCTCGTTTCTCTTTGAAGATTTTTAGCGGCTTATGGGGTTGCGGCGCAGGCTTATCGGGAATCCACTCCCCGCCAATTGTGAATGGCATAGAAATCCTCTATTCATTTAATCGGTTGTTACGATATGCTAATTATTTTTATTCAAAAAGGGAGTTAATTAATGTTTTATAACAAAAATTTACTCGTTTTCCTATTTTTATGGATGAACTCGCTATTATCGGCAACTGATTTTACTATCTGTTCCTACAATTGCGGCAGTTTATCAGCCCATTACGATTATTTACGCGCAGTGGCGACCCAAAAAATACTCCAGGATCGATACACCCAAGAGCCTGAACAGATGGCACAGGTCATGGAGATTCAAAAAACCGCATTAAGAATTTTATTTGCTTCTGATGGTGCGGAAAAGCAAAATGCAAAATATGAGTGGACCCACAATCAGTATTCATACCTAGTCCAGAGTTTTCTGATTCAGCCGCAATTGAAAGGCAGCCCCCATGCCAAATGGCAAGAGAAGATAGCAACTGCCATGACACCCTATAAAGCGCGTCCGGTGATTCTTTTTGATGCTGAAACAAATCAAATCATCGAAGAGCACTTGTTGGATTTATCACACGGGAAAGCGGGTATTCGGGCAGAGCTTTTGGATAAGGCTTATTCATCAATGGCTAAGCGAAATTTTGAGCATTTTTTAAAATTTGACATCATTTGCCTTCAGGAAGCCGATTACATTGACCCTTCCTTTCTTCCTGCCCAATATGAATTGCAGCTCATTGATTCTGATCATTCAAAAAATGGAATCGCCTGGAATAAGGAGCGGTTTGAATTAAAAGGAATGAAAGAAGGAATTAAACGCTGCCTGGTTCTTGAACTCATTGACAAGGAGACGGGCTGCTCAGTGTTAGTGGCATCCGCCCATTTAACAGGCTGCGACCCCTTTTATCCTCTCTATGATGCACATGGCATTTCTGATTCAAAAAAAGGGGATATTGAATTATGGGACCTACTGCATTTTTTAAAAGACAGCAAAAGTGATTTTATTGTGATTGGAATGGACAGCAATGTGACTTCTCTGCATCCACGTTTAAAGTTTTTAAAAGACGCGGCATTTAAAATGGATGCCCAAAACTTTATTGAACCGAGTTGCACCAATCCCTATTACCTGCTCGACACGCGCATCGATTGGATCGCTTATAAAGAGAAAGGAAGAGTTGGCTCAAAAATTACAAATATTCCCGTTTTAGGCATTGGATTGAATAATGTTTATAACAACATGAGTGATCACCGCCCTGTTGCCGCCAAAATCACTTATTAATGTATAAACCTATTGGCTATTTTAGGTCTCGAACAAATAGCAAGGCCGACGTTCCTCGGCAAGGGGCTGTCGCGCAAGGGAACGAGGGAGTCATTACCCTCCATCCGCATTGCAATTATGAGCAGGCTTTAGAGGGACTGGAAGATTTTGAGCGTATTTGGATCCTTTTTCAATTCCATTTGAATTCCAGCTGGAAGCCGAAAGTGCTGCCTCCGCGCAGTTCAAAAAAGAGGGGGGTGTTCGCCACCCGTTCTCCTCACCGTCCTAATCCTATCGGCCTTTCATGCGTCGAGTTAATTGCCATTGACGGGCTCTCTGTGTATGTAAAAAATCACGATTTACTGGATGGGACGCCTATTTTAGACATCAAACCTTATTTAAATTATGCTGATAGTTTTTTCGTTCAGGCGCAAGGGTGGGTGGATGAGCTTTCGGCCGAGCCGTTTACCATTCATTGGAGCGTGCAGGCATTGAGGCAGGAGGAGTATCTGGCATTACACGGGGTTAATGATTTGAAAACAAGGGTCGAGCGGTCGCTATTTGCTGGTGTAAAACCCTCCGCTTCCAATCGTATCAGGCACATAGAAGATCAGCTTTATTCCTTAAGTGTTAAAACCTGGCGATTGATATTCGAACTTAAAGAAACCGAGGCGACCATCCTTTCAATTGTGTCAGGCTATAATTCAGATACCTTGGCCGGAATAAACCCGTCGCGCTGGTTAGATGTGCCGTTGCATCAAAGCTACTTAAAAAAGGATTTCACATGAATGTTGCGAGAGACCTATTGAACTGTCCTGTTCAGTTATTAAATACGCCTATTGTCAAAGAAGGAGTCAAAAATTTTGCCGGATCGGTGACTTTTTGCTTTGGTTTAGCAGAAGTTTACCATTACTTTAATTCAAGGGACCTTCCGGACCAGAGTACAGCCAGCAAAGTGGTCAAAATCTTTGCAAAAGCTTCAATTCTTTTGAGTGCCTGCGTTTCACGCCCGGGTGTCTTTATCATTTCATCTCTTGCAGGACGCGTATGCTCCCCTCAGCAGCTGGAGCGTGTGTTTGGAATCAATACCATTTTTGCCCACAATCCCTGGCACATCCGCCATAGCGCAAGCTTTGCCGCAGTGATCCTTGCAATGCCCATTATGCAAGCAACTCGTGATTATTCAACCGGGACAAATGAGACAGAAAATAATTTGCGATGGATCGCATTATTCAATACTCTGACCAGCCGCCCTCTTTTACACATGGGAAATCAATTTGTACATTTCTTAATACCATTTCCCGAAATTAAAATTATAAATTTGACTTGTGATCACCTTCATCTTTAAAAGATCTCTCCTTGTTGATATTCAAAGATATCAACTTCGAAAAGATCTTTTAAATCTGAAGCGCTGACAAGTCAAATTTATGGTTTTATTTTTGGGAAATGGTATTAGTAACTCACCTCTGCCAAAAAGAGCAAAATGAATTCAATCCAAACTTTTGGGATGAACAAATGTTATACCACGCGCGGATAGGTCTTTAAATTTTTCATCGGCATCTTTTGCGTCCCAGCTCATTGCTCGATCTTGCAAACTTATCCAAGTTTGCTGCGATCTCCGCAATGTACTGGGACATAAAATCTCGCCGCCAA
>JAJTHR010000131.1 GCA_021298935.1 Parachlamydia sp.
AAAAATGGCCGTATTGAGTAAAAACAGTGGAATACGGCCAAAAAATGGCCGTATTGATTAAAAACAGTGGAATACGGCCAAAAAATGGCCGTATTGATTAAAAACAGTGGAATACGGCCAAAAAATAGGCGTATTCGCCTTGAAAAATGGCCGTAAAAGTGCTAAATTGATTTCAAAAAGACATTAATATGAGCTTAAGGGACAATAAACTAATTATATTAAGGCTATTAGGGCAAGAAAATGAACCAATAAGCCTTGCAGATTTGCTTCCAAAACTTGATGGAAAATTTAAAGAGCGCTCAGTTCGACGTTGGCTTAGTGAATTAATTCAAGATGGTTCAATACAGAAAATTGGGCAAAAAAAAGGGACAAAATATCTTGTTAATGGCCGAAAAGAACAAAGCCAACAAAATAACGGTCATTGTTTTAGTTCTGCTAGTCTAAAAATCTTAGAAAATATAAAAAAGCCTCCGTTTGAAAGAAAGCCAGTCTCTTATATAGAAAGCTGGCTAGAAGGCTATCAGCCAAACGTTGATTACTATCTTCCTCCCTTAGTAAGAGGGCAAATATTAGAAGTAGGCCAACGAGCGAGGGCACATGATCCTGCCGGAACGTATGCCCATCAAATATTTAGCCGACTGATTATTGATTTATCTTATAATTCTTCTCGCCTTGAAGGTAATACCTATTCTCTACTTGATACAGAACGTCTTTTGCTTCATGGTGACAGTCCGGAAGGGAAATTGGATCAAGAAAAGATTATGATTTTAAATCATAAAGAAGCCATTCGCTATCTGGTTGATAATGCGGCAAAACTAGAAATCAGCCATACAGTCATTTGCACCCTGCATTTCCTGCTTTCAGATGGTCTGGTTGAACCGAGCGAAGCGGGTAAGGTTCGAAAACATGGTGTTCGCATCGGCGGTTCTGTTTATTTGCCTTTTGAAGGGCCAAAACGATTAGAATTGCAGCTTAAAAAAATCACGGAAAAAGCAGCATTAATTAAAGACCCTTATGAAAAAAGTATTTTTCTTTTAATTCACATTAGTTATCTACAAGCTTTCATTGATGTCAATAAACGAACAGCACGCCTTGCAGCAAATATCTCGCTTATACAGCATAATCTTGTTCCTCTAGCCTTTAATGATGTGCAAGTGGATGATTACATATCTGCAATGATTGCTGTCTATGAGCTGCAAGATGTGCGACCACTTGTTGATCTTTATCTATATTCGTATATGCGTACATGCGCAGATTACGACGCTACAGTCCAAGCCATGGGATTTGATGCTGTACGAGTTCGCTATAGGCAACTAAGACGCAGTTTAATCAGGCAAATTATCATTAATAGCACAGCAGGAGAAGAGCTAAGACGATTTATTAACGCTGAGGCCCTCAGGCATATTCCTAATGAAGATCAAAAAGCTTTTATTCAGGATGTTCAAGAAGATTTGGAACTCATTGATGAAAGCCGTCTGGCGGGTATGGGAATTGATCCGGATCAACTAAACAAATGGCTCCAATTAAAAATTGATATACATAATCTAATGAGTACTGAGTAAGAAGTATAATGTCGAAACAACAGAGCGCAGGAATGCATCCTGCGCAAGGAAGCTAATTTAAGGGCAATTATCAAGTACAAAAAGTTCTCTGGCTTTTCCACTTTTTAGGCTATAAATTGCGCCTACTATAATGACTTGCCCGGTTTGTAAAGCAGTGGAAATAATAGTTGATTTTTGTATCAGTTGGTTGGCCGCATAGGCGACGTTCGCTTTAGTCGCTTCTTCAAGAGCATTGGGGCCATATATATTGATGCCCGCAGCCACGATAGCCTGCTCAATTGGAATAAGGACAGCATTCAAGATGCCATTTTCTGGATCTACTACGCCACCATTTTCTCTTAACCGTTCAAGAGCGCCTATGACAGCCCCGCAGTTTTCATGTCCCATCACTACAATTGTAGTCACATCCCAAGTTGCAACAGCGAATGCGATGCTGTCTATGACTTGATCTCCAGCCGTGTTTCCTGCTACACGAGGACAAAAAATGCGTCCAAGACCCTGATTGAAAATCAATTCTGGAGGTGTTCTTGAGTCAGAACAGGACAGCACAACAAAAGGGGGGTTTTGACCATCCGCCGTTTTTCTTCTTTGTTTGATAAAGGTTGAGTCCCTTACAAATTCCTTATTAGCTCGTTGAAGATAGCGCCAGTCGCGCTGCGAACCACATCCGCAGCCTGCTTCCATAAACGCACTCGATAAGGCGAATAACGCCAAACATATTCTAAAAATCATAATAACTCACTTTATTTGCTTTGAGTGGATCTCAACCTTCGTACCTACTTGTTTTTAAAATTTCAATTTGAAAAAAAATATTTAAAGGGGGTGAGAGACCAAGTTTTTATGTTTTTGACATCATTTCTATAAAATTCTTAAAGTATTTTTAAAAATAATAACTTATAATTTTAATAGATAATTAAAAATGGATGACCAAAATGCCTAAATCTAAGCCTAATAAAATTTGGATCGATGCCGATGCATGCCCTAAAATTATCAAAGAAGCCGTTTATAAAGTAAGTCGACGTTTGAATATAAAAATAATTTTAGTTGCAAATTCCTATCAAACTATTCCTGTTCACGATCTTATCCAATTAATCATTGTAGAAAAAGATTTCGACGCGGCTGATCAACTTATTGAGGAACAAGTCGAAATTCATGATATTGTCATTACGGCGGATATTCCTTTAGCAGCAAAAGTTTTGAAAAAAAAGGCAATTGCACTCAATCCTCGAGGCGAGATTTATACTGAAAACACAATAGGTTCTATATTATCCATGCGAAATATTATGAAAGAATTTTATGATGCCGGATCTATTACAGGTGGTCAACGCCCATTTGGACCAAAAAATGTAAAGCAATTTGTCGATTCACTTAATAAATTGACTTCGTAATTAAAGAAAAATCGGAAAAGTTCAGAATTATCGAATGAGTTTTAATTATTCAATAATTTAAAGATTGTATTATAAGCCAATCCAAAAGATTAAATAACGCCAGCGCACAGGCCTGTCTGTTATTTCATTTTCTAGAAGGACTCAAAATTTGCTCGGCTGAATCTAAAGTGATTACCACTATAAATTCGATTTAGATCTGTCATTTATGCACAACACATGTTATGTATCAGATTTTTTGTGAGTTTCATCCTTGTGATATTCCGCTTTGACTGCACAAAGTATCATCGAATAAATCTGAATGGGTTAAAGGTTCACAGACTAAGATCTCATAGTTAAGGAAGTTATGTTTGAAATTGTTATTATACTTATATGCCTAATAATAAACGCTTTTTTAGCTGGCTCAGAAACGGCATTTATTGCTGTTAGCAAGCCCACTTTACGGGAGCTTGTTAAACAAGGGGATTTGAAAGCAAAGCAACTTTTATTACTTAGGGAAAACCCTGAAAGAACCCTATCAATCATTCAGGTTGGCATTACATTTGTTGGTGCATTCGCAGCAGCAATAGGTGGGGCTGGAGCAGAAGAAATGATTTCGCCTTGGATAATAACGACATTTCATTTAAATGAATTTATTGCTGAAATTTTTTCTCTGATTATTGTTGTTATACCACTAACTTATATAAGCGTCGTCATTGGCGAGCTAGTTCCTAAAACACTTGCTCTTCGCAGGCCTTTATTCATAGCATCTGTAGCAGCTCCATGGCTTCAAAAGATAAGTGTGCTTATTTCACCAATTATAACTCTTTTTGAATGGTCAACGAAAAAGATTTTGGATTCGTTTCCTCAAAAACATGTGATTTATGAAGAACACACTCAAGAAAGCCCTTCGGTAGAATTAAATATTTTGTCAGCTCCCAATAGGCAATATGTCTTCAATATTCTTAAGATAGAGAAAACATCCATAAAAGAAATCTTAGTAAGTTGGAAAGAAGTTGTTTATGTAGAAGATCATCAAACTCAAGAGCAAATAGAGAATACGATTATTTCATCAGCCCATACTCGATTGCCCGTAGTTAGAAATAATGACGTAATTGGCATTCTCAATGCCAAGGAATTTTTAGCCTTTCAAAAGACAGGTCAAACGAATTGGCAATCTTTACTACGACCTGTTTACAGTATAGATGTAAATATGCCTATTCTTTCAGCTTTGAGGTTAATGCAAGAAAAAAGAATACACATGGCTATAGTGTATGATGGTAAACATAAAGTGGGGATAGTTACCATGGAAGCCATTTTTGAAGAAATTGTAGGGGACATTTATGACGAAGAAGATGATGGAACCCTTAATCGCATTGTCAATTCTATCACATTTAAGGGAAAACATGTAAAAAGAAATATTTAATAAAATCAAAATTTGCTTTTGGTTGCAAAATAGAGGACGTAGTAATTCTGAATAGCAATTCGAGATTGCTGTGGCGGATTTTTGCTTAATTGCTAAAAAGCGACTAAACTAACGAAATCTTATACAGCATTAATATTATTTGAGCGTTGTTTAGAGTGCCGTTGAAAGGCATAAAAAATACGGAAGAGGTAGGATTCGAACCCACGGTCGGGGGCTGCCCGACTTCTGTTTTCAAGACAGACGCATTCGGCCACTCTGCCACTCTTCCATATAGCCCAATTCTTATACCCATTTTCTTTTATTTTGGTCAACACCTTTTTTATTTAAAAAAAGTAATTTGGGTTTTAAAATAAATTTCGCTAATAAACTTTAACAATATTAGTTTAATTTGTAATAATTAAGTTAGGGATAATTAAAAAAAAGGACCTTTATGGGCCAATCTAATCTATCTATCATTGAAGCCGTAGAAACTTTAACTAATATTGTCGATTTGGATTTTGACCATGATTTTGGAATTGCACATCGTCATGAAATCATTCTGCAAAATGAGCGTATCCAATACAAAACCGTGCATTGGCTGGATCAAAAAGATGCTGGTGCTACTGTGAGTTTGATTCGCGAGACTTTTCGGGTCATCCTGCATTACCTAAAAAGTTTTTATCGTCAGGAATACAGTCATGTAACCGATCAAAAAACAATCGACGGCATCAAAACCATCATGGTCCTGGTTGGCGAAGCCGCTAAAAAATTAGACAAATACACACGTATTTTTCAACAGTCGCAGAAAATTAGCGTCACTGAATTTAAGGAATTCAAGCAGCTGCAAGATTTCTATCTGACTAGAATAGCTCCTACAATCGACGAAAGATTGCTGAGCAAATGGGTTTTGGGCGTTTCCATGACCGGTCAACCGGACAAGGAAGTAGAGGAGCAGGCATCCACTGAAACAGCTGGGGGGCTTGAGACAAGCCACGTTTTTGTCGATTTGGATGGTGTAAAGAAAGATATCGACTACGAGCTATTTTTTATTCGCAAGGAAGATGGAACGAGATTTTTCAGCCCTCGCTTGCTGCGCAACATTAAACTTGTCTGCGATTTTGGCAACTTTTTTGGAGAAAACAAGGGAGCCGATCCGCTTGAATTGATTAAAAATTGGAATGACAAAGTTTTGCAATCTTCTGCAATTGAATTGGTGAATCATTTAGGCGAAAAGATCGAATATTTTTTCCATGAATTACGTAAATATAAAAATCATGAAGTGGCTACCATCCTTAGCCATGCCATTATGGCATTGATGATGAGCGCCCATTCGCAAAATTTGCTTAAAAATAACCCTATAAAAAGCAGTTCGGAATATTTTAAAGACTTTTTACTTTTTTTAAGGGAAGCCCTGCACTCAACAACTTTCCAAAAATGGCTTGCTTATCCTCCGAAAGAGGAAAATAAATTTTCAAGAGACCTTTTGGATTTATGCCATGCAATGACTCAGTATCTCTATAGGGGCTTGCATGGAATTCATGGAATGAATGGATTGATTAAACAAATTTCACGCGACTCTAAACACCCTCTTCAGGAAAATGGACAGGAAAATACCGCGATTGCAAAAAAAATATTAAGCGACTATGCAGCCATGAGCAAACTTTTACGGCGCCATCCCAATGGTCCGCTTCATAAAGTGTTGAATGTATTGGAAGACGATGCCTTTCATGCATTCGATCCGTTGATGCAGGAATACCTCCCGCACGCCCTTTTTAACTTTTCTTGGGGAGAGGGTAAAATGGAGCACTTGCGCTTCCCTTGCCCGGTTTACCAGGAGTCGATCCATAAAGCGTTTGTCATTGAAGAATTTAAAGATTTTATCAGGGGGTATTCTTCAAATTCAGCCACATTAAGAGGGCATTTGTTATTTAATTTGCAGGACCGCACATCCTGGCGGGAACATAGCCGCTGCATTCTTTTGGAAGAGCTTCAAAATCATCCTGGAATGGAAGCTTTGACAGTTGTAACTCTTCCTTTCGATACAGATTTCTATCATCAATTGAATCCCTACCATGAATTAAATCACGCCAATAGTTTTATGGAACAATTTAAGGAACATCTTTTCAGCGATCAATCGGGCTTCTACATTCCAACAGGGTTAATGGGGGAAGATTTTAAGCAATTTATCGATCGCTCTTTTTCCTTTATACATCGTTTCTTCTTTTCAGAAAAAAATGTGCTTCCAAGAGCTAAGCGGCTTGATTTCATAGAAGTTTTTTATGTCATGCTTGAGTTAAAAATTCTGGAAAGAATCAAGCCGCTTTCATTTAGCTTTACTTGCAAAGATAGCATCGATATTGGAGCAAGCCAAAGCGCTTCCCTTTTTACCTTCCTGAAACTTATTAAGGGGGAGCAATGGAGTGAAAAAGATTGGGAATTGCTTAATTTGACCCTTTATGGACCTGCACTGCTTGCTAGGGAGCGTTTAATGATCGCAGACCGCTTTAACAGGTTTGCCAGTTTCATTAAAACAGTCGAGTCCGCTGTAGAGGAAAAAGGGAAAGAGCTTCCCTTAATAATCGAAGAGGAAACAAAGCCGCTGTTTAGCCGGTCTTTGTTAAACAGCGATATGAGTCCAGCTTACATGTAAAAAGCAACAGCTTTAGTTTATTGATACTTATTTTTAATGTAGCGTAAGTAAGCCTCTTCAGAAAAAGGACGGTTTGTCGCTAACTGTAATAATTCTTTAGTAGAGTAGCGTTGTCCATGGCGGTAAATATTTTGATGCAGCCATTCTTTAATAAAAAGAAGGTCTCCTTCAGATACCCTATTTTCCCAATCGGGGTGATTTTTTTCAAAGGCTTCAAAAAGATGGGCTGCATATAAATTACCTAAACTATAGGTGGGGAAATAGCCAAAAGTTCCCATGGACCAATGGACATCTTGCAGGCAACCTTCGCTATTGTTTGAAGGGGTAATTCCTAAGTATTCCTGCATTTTGGCATTCCAGGCTTCAGGTATTTCACGCACATTCATGCTCCCTTCAATTAAAGCCTTTTCCAACTCAAACCTTAGTATCACATGCAGGGGATAGGTGACTTCATCGGCTTCTACACGAATAAACGAGGGGTTGACCCGGTTGATAGCTTGGTAGAAAGCATCAGGATTAGCCACATCCAGCTGCCCCTTAAAAATTTCCTTAAGGATGGGAAGAAAGTAAATCCAAAAGGCTTTTGAGGAGCCTATTCGTGTTTCCCACCAACGGGATTGGCTTTCGTGGATACCAAGCGAGCGGGCTTCACCGAGCGGCGTGCCGTAGTGTTCAGCGGGCAATCCCATTTCATAGAGGGCATGTCCGGCTTCATGCAAAATGACATTGATATTGCTCATTAAGGAGGTAGGATGCAGGCGGGTGGTGATGCGGCTGTCGCTTGGGTGGCTTGAAGAAGAAAAGGGATGGGCCGAGAAATCAACCCTGCCATATTCTGTCGAATATCCCATTTTTTCTAAAATTTTATGGCTAAAGGCGATTTGTTTTTCCTTGTCCCACCGGCCATGTAGAAAACTGTCATCTGTCGGACGCCCTGCGATGCGTTTAATGATTGGGGAAATTTCCTTTTGCAGGTGTGCGAAAAGGCGGCTTAACTCAGCCGTTTTCATGTCAGGCTCAAACTGATCTACCAAGGCATCATAGGGGTGATCGTCATACCCTAAGTAGTCGGCTTTTTTACGGCTTAAGCTCACCAAGCGATCAAGGAAGGGGGCAAATTGCTGGAAGGATCCCGTTGTTTTTGTATTGCGCCAGACATTCATCGCCTGGGAGGAAAGTTTAGCAAAATCTTCGACGAAACGGGCAGGAAGAGCTTTGGATTTTTTGTATTCACGCCTCCATTCGCTAACAGCAGCCGCTTGCTCGGGGCTTAAGCCTGCCGCATCTTTCAATTCGCCTGTTTCAATATCGACCAGTTTTTGCAGGGCATTTGCATATTTTTTGCTTGTTTTTTCCCGATGGATGAGGCCAGCCATTGTTTTGAGCTGCTCAGCTCGAATGGGGGCAGCACCTGCTGGCATGTAGGTTTCCTGGTCCCAATCCAACAATGAGACGACGCCCTGCAAAGTTCTTGCGTGGTGAGAGAGCTCGTGGAGTGCTTTGTAGTTTTTCTGTGTATCGTTCATAGTGATCCTATCTAAGTTGTGCCCCTTCCTCGTAGACAAACAGTCTTTGAATGCGCGGACCCAGGCAAGTGATTAATTCATGGATAATCGAGTTTCCCCTCCCGGCAAATTCTTCTGGGGAGATGTAATGGGCAAAGGCATCTTCGCCAAAAATTAAAACGCTATCACCGACAGCTGCATCCTCAATATCTGTAATGTCCACCATCATGTAATCCATGCAGATATTTCCGACCATGAATGCCTTTTGGCCATGGATCAGAACGTGGGCTTTTCCGCTATAATGGCGGTGAATGCCATCATAATAGCCGATGGGAAGCACTGCAATTTTTTCCATATCCCTTTCGACGCGGTAATTTCTGCCATAACTGACGGTGTCGCCTTTTTTGCAAATGTTAATTCCGACGATACGGGAAGTCAGGGTGAGGGCTAAACGTAAATCCATTTGGTTTTTAACAGAATCGGAGACATAAAGTCCATAGGCAGCTAACCCGATACGTACCATATTGTACTGTGGGAGGGAAAAACGAAGGGCACCGCTCGAATTGGCCGCATGCCTGAAGCGGGGTTTGATGCCATTTTCTTCCAACTGGCGGATGGCTTGATCGAAGCTTTCGATTTGGGAAAGGGTGAATGCGTCTTCGGCCGGATCATCGGCACAAGCAAAATGGGTCATGATTCCTTCTAATTCAAGATAGGGAGTGCCTGAAATCAATTGGCTTAAGAAAAGCGCTTCTTCAGGCCTGCAGCCAAATCGGCCCATTCCTGTATCGACATGAAGATGCACTTTTACTTTTTTCTCTTGCCTGGCTGCTTCTACCCCCATCTTTTTAATTAAATCGGAAGCCCCGACACCAATTTCTATGCCCCATTTGATCGCCTTTGCCGCTTCATCATCAGTGACGTTGAGTGAAAATATCCGCTGCTCCGCCCCCGCTTTTTTTAAAGCAATCGCCTCGTCCAGATAAGACACCCCCAGGATATCAATTCCGCAGCCTAAGAGGAATTTCGCCATCCTGACGTCATCTGTGCCGTAAGCTAGCGCCTTTGCCATGAACATGATGGAGGTGCCGGGGGGGAGATTTGAGCGGATCATGGCAATGTTATTTCTGATGGCCGCCAGGTTAATGGTGCATTGATTGTGCATTTGGCTCTCGTTAAAAACCTCTGCCAGGGTTTCAAGAGGAATTTTTTTCTCTCCTTTAAATAAAAGAAGGTCATTTTCATTGACATGGTTTTTTAAGTGATCAAAAAGAGCTTTCTCATTGCCGAAACAGGTGATTTCCGTTTCTTTGGACTCTTTTTCCATGACCTCAATGAGAGGTTTAAAGGGCTTTTCGCCATATAAATAGAGATGCTTTAGCGAGGCTTTGGAAAGGGTTTTTCCGATTCTTTCATATTCATGGGTATTCGAGTCCTGAGTTGTACGCATTCCACTGAAAACAAAGCTTTTATTTTGCTGATTGGAAGCAAAATTAAAAAGTTGCAAGGCATTATCAATGGATAGGGGGTCTGAACAATAAGTGTCATTGATGATAAGCGATCCTGCAAAGGTTTTCCAAATTTCGGTTCTGGTTGGTTCAGGAGTATAATTAGATAAAATTTCGCTAATTTGGGTGCTAGAAATGCCACTGAGCCAAGCTGCTTTAGAAGCAATATTGACTAAATTTAAAAAATAGCTGGAGGCATGTGTCAGCATTCCCTGAAATGCAGTATGATCGGGAAATTGTAGTTGATACTTCATTCGTTCAACTAA
>JAJTHR010000234.1 GCA_021298935.1 Parachlamydia sp.
TAAAGTTGACTTGTCAGCGCTTCAGATTTAAAAGATCTTTTCGAAGTTGATATCTTTGAATATCAACAAGGAGAGATCTTTTAAAGATGAAGGTGATCACAAGTCAAATTTATGATTTTAATTTCGGGAAATGGTATAAGAGTCGGATAGCAAGTTTGTAAAACATGATCCAGTAATTCTGCTTCTTCTTGGGTGATGACCAGCCTGACAAAAAGGATTTTTTTATCCGATTGTAATAATTGAAAAAAACGTCTAATTCGTTTATCAAACTGATCTTTTATTGGGACATAGGAAGCATGAAAAGGGATATTAAAATTATGTAGAAGAATAAAATTGTAAAGGTGGTCATAGGCAATAATGAAATTGGTATTGGCCCACTTTTCCCCTAAAGTAATTTGATCAAGATCAAGAAACCCGGCACCTTGATTAGCGATAAAACGGGTAGGCCCTTCGGCATGGGTGACAATCCAATCAAATGGATAGGATTGATGGCGAATGCCATTTAGATTTAGCTGCTGGGCCACCTGGCAAAGGCACCCCAGGCTGACTGCTTCATCATACATGAGGTCGTCATTTGCAAGACCTTTCCCTGTAATTGCAAAAAAAAATATAATGAGAAGAATGTATTTACGTTTGTTAGCCATAAAGGTTATGCTGCTCCCATTATAATTTAACTTTATGGTGTATTTCTTTTTTTCCGCAAAGCTACAAATGGACTCTTTATTGAGGTAGTACAAAATCGGGGTTGGTAATGCAATCAAAGATTGAGTCAATATCAAGCAAATATTTAGGTGAATTTGGGCAATTTCTTTTCACAAAAACAAACAGGCGATTAGTAGAAAATGGATTGCCATCTAAAGAACGGGAGGCTTCGGTCTCACTGGCAATAAGAGGCTGGTGAAAGTCAGGTTTAAATTTTCCCATAATAGAAATGTGTTTTTCGGCACCATCAAATAGGGCCAAAATTTGACGACTGCTTCCATCATATAAACCAAGATTTTTACGTTTACAAATCCGAATGTTAACATTGACAACCTCAGTTCCCGTAGTAAAAAAATCGATAGCAGTTTTTTGCTCTAAATCCAACCCTTTAAAAATAGCAAAAAGCTCACTTGCCAGTTTTGCCTGGCTTCTTACTACAACGTGCCCTTCTTCTTCTATAGTAATCCGTATGACTTGTTGTCTGATTGGCTCATTTGAGATAATTTCTTCTTTGAAAGGAAGGGAGGGTAAAATGTTATGCCACATGTTTTCTTCTTCAATGAGAGAATTCCATTCTTTGCAAACAGTAGAAGAGCGAAAAATGGATTTGACATCCATATTTTGAAAAATATTAGGCAGAATTTCTGATGGTAGAGAATTAATATTCATACTATTTCCTTTATGTTTAATTGGTAAAAATAGAATTTAACAATTACAGTAAATAAAGTCAATTTATTTGAGTTTTGTATTTCCAGAAAAATAGTTCAAATAAAGATATAATTCCCAAACTAATAAATATTAGAAAAATGGAAGAGGGAATAGAAAAGTTAAAAAGAAGCGCTAACAAAACGACGAATTGGAGGGCTGTTGCAATTTTTCCGGCCCAAATGGAATGAAATCGGAGGCGAGACCATTGACCTTGAAAGAAAAGAGTAAGGCCAAAAAGGAGGACTGCGAAATCACGCGACAGGAAGCTTAAGAGTTGCCATGTTTCCAGCCTGCCTTCATGCAGGAGGATACTGGCTGCTCCAATGACAAAGATTTTGTCCATTAATGGGTCTAGGAAGGCCCCTAGCTGGCTTGTCATCTTGTAAAGACGTGCGAGATAACCGTCCAGGCAATCGGTTAGCATGGCCAGCAGGACTGCCAGCATGCGGACGTGCACACTTTCAAACAAGAATAAAAGAACGAGAGGCCCTCGTAAGAGGGTTAATACATTAGAAAAGTTCATCCACATAGATCGAATGAGTTTAGATCAATCGAAGATTAAATGATAGTTTCGGCCATCACAGGGAGGTAATCTTCCTCGTACTCAGCATCACGAAGTAAATTGCCATTTACTGCATGAAAGAAATAACGATTCACCTTCGTACGGCCAATGATTGATTTAGGTATGTCTGTTTCTTTTTTAGACTGCATGAGGATGAAAAGGGTCAGGCTGGTTAATAATCGTGATTCTGACCATCCAAGTTTCTTCAGAAATTGATGCTTTTGGTATTCATCCATGGCATTATCATCTATTAAAAAACCAGGAGTTAATAATATAATTTGATTTTTTTCCAACTTGTCCTCAGTATCCCCCACGATAGATTTAATTGCCATGTCTCCCTTATGCGTTATACCGTGCGCGGGTAGGTTCTTAAATTTTTGGCGGCGAGATTTTATGGCCCAGTACATTGCGGAGATCGCAGCAATCTTGGATAAGTTTGCAAGATCGATCAATGAGCTGGGACGTAAAAGATGCCGATGAAAAATTTAAAGACCTATCCGCGCGTGGTATAGTACCTTTGCTTCATTTATTTGATTAAAGTCCCACTCTTCCGAAATAAATAAGGCTGAAATGCAATCGAGTCGAAATATTTTGCACCTTTTCAATGATTTTTAGACGACTTAACTGAAAAGGGATCTCAATGTTATTATTGTTCAAGTGATATTTTTTAATATTAGGGTAAAGCTCAAAAACTTTTTTATCATTCCAATCATGACACGTACAGATAAGACTTTTCATATCATTAGATGTTGAAAGATTAAAGATAGTTAAAATAATATCCTCTGGTAAAATAGGATGATTATATTTTGCTTTTTTATTTGGATAATCAATACTATTATTTGGATGTTCAAATCTTATCATTTTTAAAACTTTGTTAAATAAATTATTAATAATATTTTCTATAATTTTATTAATTATACCATTTCCCAAAAATAAAACCATAAAGTTGACTTGTCAGCGCTTCAGATTTAAAAGATCTTTTCGAAGTTGATATCTTTGAATATCAACAAGGAGAGATCTTTTAAAGATGAAGGTGATCACAAGTCAAATTTATGATTTTAATTTCGGGGAAATGGTATTACATTCACGCAGCGGCAGTTATGCGATTTGGAGTTTAGATGTAATGAGGATTTGCCATGAGACTTTGATCGACCAAAAAAAAATTAGGACAGGGTCTTAAAAGAAATGCGCCTGGCAGATGGGACAGAGGGCCGATGCCTATTGTGCTTGACATGACAGAAGCTAAACGGCTTGAGATCGAAGGGGCCGGGAAAATCTGCCTAAAGGACATGCAGGGATTCAGCCTGGCGATGCTAAATGTGGAGGAGATTTGGCAGCCGAATAAGGAAAAGAAGCACAGGCCGTTTATGGGTCCTTATACCATTTCCCAAAAATAAAACCATAAAGTTGGCTTGTCAGCGCTTCAGATTTAAAAGATCTTTTCGAAGTTGATATCTTTGAATATCAACAAGGAGAGATCTTTTAAAGA
>JAJTHR010000022.1 GCA_021298935.1 Parachlamydia sp.
AAGACCAAAAACAAGCACGCGATAACTCGGTTATTCACCTTTATATTTTTTGTTTATGTCCTTTAATAGAATATTGGTAATATCTAGCGTTTCTTTGCCGTATACAACGGTTCCATTTTCGGAAGTACCAATTACCAAGTCATACTCATTTCTAATTGCATACTCTTTGATAAAACTATTAATCTGGTTTAAAATAGGTTGCATCATCACTTGATCCTCTTTCTGAGCTCGTTCCTCAATTGCATTTCTATAGTCCTCAATTTGCTGCCGCTGCGAAGAAAGTCGCTTTTCCCAATCTTGTTTGGAGGCGGGTGAAAGCCTATTTAAGTCATTGTTGTAGCGGGCTAATGATCTTTGAAAACTATTGTTGAGTGTATCAAGATTAGTTTGCCAAGTCTGCTTCAATGCGTCAAACTTAATTTTGGCCTCCTTGGTGCCTTCATAGTTATAAATTAAAGTCTCGGACGAGACATACGCTATCCGCAAAGGTTTAAATGAAGTTTTTAATAAGAAATAGGCCCCGATAAATGCTAAAAAAATAGGCGCCAAATAGAGCAGAATGCTTTTAGGAGAGTAAAAAGGTTGAGACATAGGAATTTAGGGCAAAATAAATTCAAAAAGTTTCCAAAGCTAGGGCATACTGGGATTTATTTACTTTAGTTATGCCTTCTAAAATTGCTAGTAATAATTTTAAATTTGATAGCAACAGTAAATGACTAATCATCAATTTTCTTTCTTACCCAATAACTACGACCTTTTTCTAATTTTAATTGAATTGAATCGTTTGCGATTTTGGCAATGCGAAAACCCTCGACCTTTTCTCCCTCTTTTGCAATTACTTCCTCTCCATTAATATTTAATAATGCTAAACTAGAATTTATGTTTTTGTTAAAATAGACGCCCTTATAGACAAATCTCGATAAATCAACAAAGCGTGAAACTGAAAATGATTGCCCTTTCGATAGGGCAAATGAAGTAACAGGCTTTTTAATCCGTGTGCTAGTTTCACTTTTAGCAAGGAATGGATCACTATAATTCAACGAGAGTGGATAAGAAACAAGCCGCGGAGAGTCTAATTTGTTGTTTTGAACGAGAGGAACTTGTAACATCATGGGCTCTTCTTTTGCACTGATGCTTTGATACAAGCGCCATGATATAGTGCCCCATATAAAAAGCACAGCCGCCAAAAGCGATATTGTTTTTAAAGAAATTTGACTCTTCATTTTATTTTGAAAGACCTAATGGAGAAGCGGCTTTGATAACCGTTATTAACTGCTCTAACACGCCATTGATAATTTCCTGCTGGCAATACTTTAGCAAATTTGTTGCCTACCAAAAGGGTATCGACAGCAACAAACGAAGTCGAGTCGAAAGAAGGAGCAACTATTTGAAATTCATATTTCCTCCCGCCTTCCAGTTTGTCCCACAAAAAAATAATAGACGTATTTTGAGAGATTAGTCGATCAACCGGAGCCATGATGGTCATCTCCTTATTTGAAATGTCAGTTTCGATAATATCAGAACAAGAGAAAAATAATGTTAAAAATGATACTCCGAATAATAACTTCCTATGCACTTGATTGAAGTTCATCATCTCACTTTGGGTTTATATTTTTGAATATGAAGCGTGCAATACAATCGTTTCTTGCCCAGGGGTTCGCTACCTGATAGTTTAAAATCAGCAGAAATGACTCTGCCTAAAAAAGGTTTTCTTTCAAGTTCAAAAATAATCCTTAGTAAAGATTTATACGTGCCATCTAGAGTAATTGTAAATGTTTCTATGTCATAAATTTTGCTACTGTTCTTCTCTGGGTCTGCTAAACTTTTTACTATCACATTATTCTCTTGGCTTAGATGACCAATCTCCTCTAATAAGTTGCCTTGAGCTACCCCTGAATTAGTATTGAGTAAAGAATCAAATTCAGCTAATTGATGACTAATTTCATTACTTTTTGTAAGATTGAGGTTCATTGATCGGACACTACTTTCCAAAAAACTGTTCTCCTTTTTAATTGAAAATGTGTTTCGTATTGGTCCAGTGAAAGCATATACGCCAACAATTAGAAAAATTGAAACAAGAAAAATATTCTTCCTTCTATAAGTCATCTTGCGTTTCTATAAAGAACTCAAATCGCCCAAGATGTTTCTCGTCATTATAAAAATATCTCTGATCCGCTATCTCTACTACCCAATTGTAAGTTTTAATTACTTTGATCCATTCTTCTAAAACAACGGGGTTAGGGCATACTCCCTTTATGAATATCTTGTTTTGATCAAAATCAAACCCATTTTTATTAGGACTTTGCCTTTTTGAAGGATTGATAGTGAGCACCTCCCATTTTATAGCTACGGGTAAGTCAATGGCGAGTCTATCTGCGTAATAAGCAATTAGACTTGCGGATTTCACGTTTAACGAATCAACGAAAATTTTTTTTTCCTTGTACACATTGGAGAGATAATCTAACTTCTGTTTTGCCAGAACTGCGGTAGAGGATTGGGCTTTCAGTTTTTGGTTTTTGCTAGAGAATTGAACAAAAAGTAAAAAATTTACCAACAGTGTCAGAAAAAGTAGAATACCTCCATACATCCTAAATAAATGATGGAATTTTTTCTGACT
>JAJTHR010000356.1 GCA_021298935.1 Parachlamydia sp.
CAAGTCTCGGTAATGGCGGCTTCGCAGGTCAACAATGGCGGTGAAATTTTGGTAAGTTCTCGAACTGCCCAATTATGATAAGAATCGCGGCGATCGATTAGTGAGACAAAAACACTGGCATCAAGAATGATTTGCTGTCTCATACTGGATTTTGATTTTTGAGTTCATGCTTTTTGAGGGAAATATCGCCGCCAATATCGAGAGAACCAATGAGATCGCCTGCTAGTTCTAAGGCAGATACGGGTTTATGATCGGGATTTAAGGTATCTTTTTGTTTGTTTTGACTGCAAATAAACTCAGCAAAATCTAAAATTTGCTTCTGTTTGGCTAGGGGTAAACTTCTGACAAGTTCGATAATCCTTTGCTCAATTGTTATTGTCGCTTTCATATTTTTACCCTGCCATTTATTTTTCTAGTTTAATCCAAAATTTTTCCTTTTACCTTGATACGATATCTATCAATATTTTTGCAGTACAATCAGCCTAACGCAATAAAAATATCAAACTGAGTTTGAATTATAAATGTATGCAAAAGCCACTAGATCGCATTACGTTCAATCCGCAGATTATGGGCGGTAGGGCTTGTATTCGAGGAATGCGAATTACGGTTTCTTTGGTATTAAGCTTGATTGCTAATGGTTTAACGAATATGGAAATCTTGAGCGAGTATCCCGATCTTGAGGCGGAAGATATTAAGGCGAGTCTTCTGTATGCAGCTTTTTTGGCGAATGAGGAGGTACGGAGTTTTGTGGGGATGAGTGCGTGAAGCTTTTGGCAGATATGGGAGTTTCCCAAACGGTTGTGAAGTCGTTGAGGGAAATGGGTTATGATGCAAAACACTTGAGAGAAGAGGGTTTGCAATGTTTACCAGATCCATTAATTATTGAGAAAGCAAAAGTTGAAGGTCGCGTAATCTTAACTTTCGATTTGGATTTTGGTGATTTGATGGCGGCGAGTCAGGATGATCTGCCAAGTGTGATTATCTTTCGGTTAAAAAATACGTCACCTTTGTTTGTTTTGAATAGATTGCAAAGTGTTCTAGAAAATTGCTCTGATGAGCTAAAAGTAGGTGCTTTGGCGATCGTATCTGATGAGCGATATCGACTAAGACGCTTACCAATTTAGCTTTTTTCCTTTTTACTTTTACCTTTTTACTTGACAAGCCTGTCTGTCCTCATCACTGGCGTTGGGATTATTAACGAGATAGTCGTGGAGCCACGCGCAACCCTTCGCCATTAGGTCATCAAGATTTAAGTTCCACAATATGACGGTGTTGTCAAAACTGCCAGAAGCGATAGACTTGCCATCGGGACTAAAGGCAACGCTCTTGACAGTATTGCTATGCCCTTTCAAGGTTTGGATTTCTTTTCCTTCCAGATTCCACAATTTGACGGTTTTGTTACGGTAGTTTTGTCGTCTTTTTTTGTGTCTATTGCCAAATCGAACATTTATTCTCTGTTTTCCCTCTATTGAAATTAGGAAAAGTTCGGCTTATGTCTAATTCCTTAGATAAAAACTTCTCTTTCAACTTAATTGAGCATTAATAAATTTTTGAGAGTTCTTTTTTCTGTTTTCTCAGCAAGCCATAATTATTTGCTCATCATGGATATCTTAAATTTTCTAACTCTTGATCTGTAAATGGATTAATTTGTTTGCGTAAAGATTCAATCCATCTTTTTCGCTTATCTGTCAAGGTAACACTATTTTCTCTATATCTTGCTATATATTTTGCAAAGTCTTGAATTGCACCTTCATGTTTGCCTGAAACAGCCCTTGACACTCCACGGCTATCATGATAGAGGGCTATATTGTCTTCGGAAGTATTATCTTTATAAGCTTCTTCAACAGCTTTTTCACAAGCAAATGCTACGGCTTTGCTAGCCTTAAAAACATTACCATTCCAGCATAACTGATACCATTGTTCGGCGGATATTTTTACATTTCGATCAAATTCTTTGGATTTACTAAAAGAGTTAATAGCTTCTTGAATTTTGCCATTTTGAGCGGAAAGTACACCATTAGCAATCAATTCACGTGCTTTTGCGGATTTATACTCAATATTTGCTCGATTTACTGCTTCTTTCTTCTTTGCATCTATTTCTTCAATAGTTTTATTGGCATTAGTTGTTACGGATTGTATATTCTCATTTGATGCCTTTTTTAAATTTTCCATTTCGTTACTGTAAGATTTATTCAATTCTTTTATTTCATTGGCTTTCTTATTTATCTCTTTTTGAATTTCATCTAGCTTTTGATCAGCTCTCTTAACTTCTTGCTTTGCTTGCTCAACCTTTTGCTGTGCAGCTAGCTCTATTTGTTGCTGTTTTTCTACCTCGTTCTGGATTCCTTTCAATGCTTCTTTACGGACATTAGAAGCCCATACTAATACACCTATTGTAATTACTCCAGCTATTACTCCTACCCCAATTCCAGCTAACTGTGTCTGTTTTGTTAACTTTTCTGCCATTGACAAGCGATTTTTTGCTTGTATTTCTTCCTTGACGAAGTGCTGTAATCTTTTTTGTGCTTTAGTAAGTGACAACTCTGCTTTTTTGCTAGCTTCTGCAAGAATACAGTTCGCTTCTTCAAGAGTTTCTCGTGCTACTCGCTCAGATTCTAGCTCACGATTTCTCTCATTTTTTTCAAACTCTTGACTTTCCAGTAAAAACTGCTCATCAATATCACTCAGCCTCTTCCCCCGTGCCCAAACCTCCGCCTCCTCCAACGCTTGACCCCGCAACAGAAACCCCTGATTCTGTCCCTCCTCCGCATCCCGCCAAGCCCGAAACGCCGAAGCGTAAAACTCTGGTCGCAAATCCGCTAACTGACCCTCTACCCATTTGTTATTAAACACAGCCGCATAGATTGGATTATAGGAAATCAACCGCCCATCTCGTCGCACCACCAACCCCGTCAACCGCAACTTCGATCGCTCCTCACTGCGATCATCCTCCAACTCCCCATCCGCCAACACCTGTTGATAGCAACCCAACATCCGCCCCCGCAACTTCTCCTCCACACTAATCACGCGATCCCTAATCGTCGTCAAATGTGGCGGCGCATCCTGCGATTCCCAATTCGTGACAATCCTTTCCTGTACTAAATTC
>JAJTHR010000270.1 GCA_021298935.1 Parachlamydia sp.
TAAAATGGACTGACAATGTTTACTTACTTCATTTAAAATATCTCATGCTTTGCAAGCTCACTGGTACCCAATATAAACTTTTTTTATTCTTTCGGCTGAATCAAAGCCCCGGGGTTGAAGTCATTTAAAATGGGTCCATATTATTAATATTGACCCACTTAAAATGATTCAACCGCGGGAGCTTTCATGTCAGCCCAAAGGCTAAAAATTTTCATGGTTGGGTACTAGGGATGATTTATTTTACTATTAAAGCACACTTGTGTTACACTTTTATTTAGACTAACAAGAGGTGTATAATGCCCACTAAGAATCCAAGGGTTAATGTTACTTTTAATCCAAGCGATGCGGAAATGATGCAAATGATTTGTTCTAAGAAGGGGATCAGTCTGTCTTCTTTAGTTCGCAAAGTTATTGAAGACTGGCTGGAAGAGTACGAAGATTCTTTACTTGCTAAACGAGCAGAAGAAGCTGAGAAAAGGTGGATCGACTCTGGCAGCCCAACGATATCGCATGAGGAATTATGTCAGGAACTAGGTATAGAATCGAATATGCACAAGATGCAAGAGCAAACATTAAGAAATTCCCCAAGAACATCCAAGAAAGGATTATCCGAGCCATCGAAAGCAGGCTCCCGAATTCGCCGCAAGAAGTTGGAAAATCACTAGTTAGTAAATGGAAAGAGCATAGAAGAATGCGGGTTGGGGACTATAGAGTAATCTATAAGGTCTTCGAAGAGCGCATTGTCGTATTAATCCTAGAAATAGATTACCGGGGATCGGTGTATGAGTAATTTTGGCAATCCCATAAATGATGCAAGGACGACCTGATTAGAAGAAGGCCTTTTAATTCTCATTCACCGGTGTTTCAGCTTCTTCTTTCCCGGGTCCAAAAGTCCTTAACTTCATTTCTTGAAAAATAATGTTTGCTGTCTCACTGACTTTGTGGGCTTCCGTAAAGCCGCGCCACTTTTCCCTGCCCGCTGCCACCTTTAAGGCGCGATAACCCGGTGTATTTTCTAAGACGATTTTTACGGCAGGACTGTCACTATCAAAGATCTTCTTTTCAAAGAGACTTTGAACTTCTTTAGGAAGTTGACGGATCATCAACCGTTCGCTAATAAAGCCCGTCCGGTCTTTGGCGCTCAAACAACCAAGCGAAACGGCCATTTTCTTATGTAGCAATGCTTGTAATAAAAAATCTTCAGCAGGGCCATAGCCCGAGTCGTGTTTTGGATTCAAAATTTCATTTTTCGCCATGTCAGGGTGAGCCACAGCCAGTTCCCGCATTGTTTCCTGATTGATTCTTAACTGCGTTCCATTGTTTTTAATATTACCCTGGACAGATAAATTGATAAAAAATGTGCGCAGTTTTATTTCTTTGGCAGGTAGAGCAATCCCTTCAGGTAAGCAGTCGGCCGGTAATGAAATCACATTGCCATCAATCGAGGGACCTTTACCGTTGAATGCAAGCGTCTTACCCTTTAATTCCTTAAAAATTTCATTCATGTCTTCCATTTCTACTCGTTCATCATGCATCCAACCTGAGCCATCTAAACTTGAACTGCGTTGATTTAGCAAGGAGACATGGAGAAGGTCAAAATTTCCGGTTTCTATGGCTTGCTTTACCAGTTCCGGATTGGATTTGATCTGATTGACAACTAATTGAACCATTTGCTGCTCAAGCACAATCTTTCTTTCTAAAATGATTGCATCAATGCCTTTGGGATCGCCTTTGATAATTTTTAATTGGTTCAAGGCATAGTCAATCGATTCCATTTGTTGGCTATTTAGAACAAAGCCAAGGATCTGTAAAATTTTGTTATCACTACGAATGCCTAATTTTTGAAAAAGAGGGGGTGGAATTTTTCTTGCCTCTAATTCAGCTATTTTTTGATCCAAAAAGGTGGAAGAGCGTTTATCTCCCTGCTCTTTAATCAGGTTTAAATCAGACATGCTGAACCAACCATTGCGCATGTCTGAAATGATCCCCATGCGCATAAAGCCCGTTTTCACTCCATTGAGCGACAATTCCTGAAAACGCATATTTACAGGGGCTGATACATAATTTTGAACGGCTATTCCGAAAGATTTAAATGAATTGATAATGTCTCTAAAATAAGAGGAGCGCACCCAGTCCTTGCCATTTTGCACCTCTGCAAAATTTTCCGAATTCTTTAAGGCAGTTTTATAATAATTCAATCTGGTTTGTATCTCTATTTTCTCACGTTGCGAAATTGCAGGATTTTTTAATTTGCCTTCACATTGATCAATCATATTTTTGCAAAAAGCAGTGTTTGCGTTAATAGTGTCAAAACGGGTGACAGTCTGAGTAGCGATAATTTCTCCATCCTTGACATAATGATGCGTCATTGTACTAGCTGGCGGAGGTGTTTCCTGGTTTAAAAGTATTTTAGGGCAATCAACCAGGGGCCGCTCAGGGCCAGGAGTTCCCGTTAACTCTTCCTCATAGGGGGGAGAGAGAGCTTGCGCAGCAGTTTTATCTATTGATTTAAATTTTGAGGATTCTTCCTGGCTCACTTGATGATTAAAAAAATTATTCCTTAAATCATGCACGGCATCCTGATCCTGGACCCCCATCAACTGGTTTTTTTTGTTCACATAATCGACCTTAACGGCTAGCGAACCCGGGGTCGAAGTTTGAATATTGAGTGATTTCAAATCAGTTTGAGCAAAGACATTCCCATCAATTTTTGAAAAAACAGAATTGACAAACGTTTGTACAGCTTTGAGTTGGTGTTCCGTCAATGGCCCGGAAAGATCCACTTCCTTTCCGCCTATCTTTAAATGATTAATGGTATAAGTTTTTCCATTAGGAAATTCTAGTTTCCCCTCTTTTATCGTCACAACCGGTGGCGGTGGAGGAGGAGAAGAAGGGATAGAATAAATAGTAGGAGAATTTATATCTGAATCAACATTTTGCATAATAAACCTTTGTTATTGTTTATTATATCATTAAAATTTCTTTTATTAACTTATATTTTTTCTTCAATAGTTAATTATTTTATAAAGGTTTATTTAAAACAAAAAAAATGGGCTTGACAAAATTCTGAAAAAATTTCGGGCTAACGCTTGCCTTTTGATTAGAAAAAATATAATATGTCAATAAATGTGTGTAATTCCTTCACAAGGAGCCCCATACAGTACTAAAAACAAATTTAAGTTAGAATGAAGTAGGCGTTTCTTATGAGCGCGTTGCCAAAAAAAAAGTTATGCTGGAACTGTGAAGGGAATGTTCCAAAGGATTTAGATAACTGCCCTTACTGCGCTGTATATCTCCAGGGTATTGGAGATGATGCAAACGCGGGGTGGATTCCTGACGAAATTTCCAATGAAATTCCGCCTCCTCCTTATCAAATTCAAGAAGAAATTAAAAAAGAAGAACAGGAAGCGAATAACTATCCTCTTCAAATTAATTTTAATCAACTTAAACAAGATGTCCTACCGGCCTTGTTTCTAATGGGTGGCTCGGTTTTTTTTCTCTTTGGCATTATTCTTACTCTTTTTTCTGAAAATGGGGTCTTTACATTACAGTGGCAAAGTCATTACGCTCCCTACTTTCTGTTTATCAGCCTTCCTCTCATTTTTTTTGGCTGGAAATTTGTTCAGCAGTTAGAAGAATAGGCTTCTTAATTTTATCTAAACAATAAATTAATTTTATAATTAATTATATTTGTTTCATAATATTAGGAAATACAATTAAAGAAGTCATCTCATGCTATCCTTCAGGCAAAAAATATTTTTCAGCTACGCAGCTGTCTTTCTTATCTTTTTTATTTTGCTTCTCCCTTTCATTTCTCACTGGGTCCATCGCATTGTCGTCAATGGAATGGAGAATAGAGCCTCAGAAATTATTGAAAACATTAAACAAGCTCCTAACAATGAAGCTTTGATCAAACGATTAAAGGATCAAAAAAGACTCGTTTTTTTTAGGATCAGCGTCATCACCGATGAAATGCGCCCCCTTTATGATTCGCATGTCAAGCAGCAGCTGCTCAATTACGATGTGTTTCACCCTGAAGTCAAACAAGCTTTTAAAACAGGTGTTGGCTACCATGAAGAGTATTCCAAGCTTTTGCGGCAAAAATTTTCCTACATGGCAAAATCTTTTGACTTTCATGGAAAGACATATGTTTTAAGGCTGGCCTACCCTCACCAGTATGTCAATGAGATAACAAATGACTTTGAGGTGGGCTTCCTCATTTTTGCCACCGCCATCCTCCTTATGTTCAGCTTTCTGACCTGGTTCGCGATCAACCATTTGACCAAACCGATTCAAACTATTATTCAAACCGTAAGGGGTTACCAGTCCGGAGGGCAGCAGACATTGCCGGCTATTGACGTGTCTGATATGAATGAAAAAGACGATTTCACAAGGCTGGCCCTTACCCTCAATAGCCTTTCATCAAAAATTCAAAATCACATTGATACCATTACCCAAGAGCGCAATGAAAAAGAAGCCATTCTTGAATCACTGGTTGAGGGTGTGATCGCTGTCGACAAGAACTTGGTCGTCGCTTATGCAAATCACATGGCAGTCAGGCTGATAGGCAATGGAAAAAATTTTATCGGCGAGCGCTTTTGCTCCCTTAATCAGGAAAAAAGCACTGCCTTGCTTAGGAAATGCCAGGAAGAAAATACCCCCCTTATAGATACGCTGGAGCTTTTTATTGACGGGAAAAGAACTTATCTTGACATTGTAGCTGCCCCCAAAAAAGATCAAAGAGGGGCCATTTTAGTGCTGCAGGACAAAACAGCTCATTATAAAATTTTTGAAATGCGCCGTGATTTTATTGCCAATGCGTCTCACGAACTTAAAACCCCCATTACGATCATCCGTGGTTTTGCTGAAGCGCTGCACGACAATCCGGGACTTCCTCTTAGCACGCAAAATGAAGTGACCTCCAAAATTGTACGCAACTGCAATCGGATGGCTGCCCTTATCAAAGATTTGTTAACTCTTGCCGACATTGAAAACATTCCCTCATCGCGCTTAAGTGATTGCGACCTGCATTCCCTTACAGACCGTTGCATTTCCATGCTGCATGAAGTATTTCCGGATGCCCAGGTCTCCATCGTAAAAAATCAAGAGTCGGTCAATCTGATCGCCGACGAGGATTTATTGGAGCTTGCCATCATGAACCTAATTGAAAATGCAGCCAAGTATTCACCAAGACCCGCCGACATTACAGTGCGTCTCGAGCAGACAGAGACCCAGGTAAAAATTGACGTGTCGGACAAAGGACTTGGCATTCCTGCTCATGATCAGGAGCACATTTTCGATCGTTTTTATACAGTAGATAAGGCCCATTCCCAAAAAATGGGAGGATCGGGCCTTGGCCTCTCGATTGTGCAAACAATCGTCGAAAAACACTTTGGGACGATTAGTCTCTCTTCTGAATTTGGCAAGGGCTCGACGTTTACAATTGTCTTACCTCGCCAAGAGATGGAGGATTTTATTCCATAAAAAACGATGATCTTTCAATATGAAAGATAAACGGAAAAAATAATGAATGCCGATTCGTCCGACTTTCAGCAAATCCTCGATTCCGCCAAAGAAAAAACCGACCAGATTAAAGCGGAAATGGGCAAGGTCATTGTAGGGCAACGCCATCTTGTCCATTCCCTCCTCATTTCCCTCTTAGCGGACGGCCATATTTTGCTCGAAGGGGTTCCCGGGCTGGCCAAAACGCTTGCCGCCACAACCCTTGCCAAAGTCATCGCCTGTGATTTTAAGCGGGTGCAATTCACACCCGACCTTCTTCCCACCGATCTCATTGGTACGCCGATTTACAATCCAAAAGAAGGGACTTTTTCCATCAAAAAAGGGCCCCTATTTACAAACATTCTTTTGGCAGACGAGATCAACCGCGCGCCTGCGAAAGTGCAATCCGCTTTACTGGAAGTCATGCAGGAAAAACAAGTGACTATTGGAGTAGAGACGTTCAAGGCCCCCTCGCCTTTTTTTGTTTTAGCGACCCAGAATCCGATCGAGCAGGAAGGCACTTACCCGTTATCTGAGGCTCAGACAGACCGTTTCATGCTGAAAGTCTTGCTCACTTATCCGACAAAAATGGAAGAAAAAGAAATTTTGATGCGGATGGGATCCCTCACTCCCCTACCTAAAGTGCAGCCCATCCTCTCGCTTGAGGACATTGAACATTTAAGACAGGTGGGCAATGCCATTTACCTGGATGAAAGAATCGCTGATTATATTTTAGATATTGTCGAAGCGACAAGAAAGCCGCAAGACTTTGGGCTGGCAGCCTTAGAGGATTGGCTCGAATATGGCGCCTCTCCGCGTGCTACCCTGGCTTTAAAACAAGGCGCGCGGGCAAACGCGCTGCTGGCTGGCCGCCCCTTTGTGAATCCCCAGGACGTCAAAAGTATCGCCCATGACGTGCTGCGCCACCGCCTGCGCCTTTCTTATGAAGGGGAGGCAGAAAACCTCACAACCGATGCACTGATCACACGAATTTTGCAAACAATTCCGATTCCCTAGGGCTATACTCCATACCGCTTTGCTTTAAAAACTCCAAAATGGCTTCCCATGAGGAGTGGCAGGCAGCTTCTTGCTTTTCGGGACTCCCACCCACTTCATACATTAAACCTGTTAAAGGATGCTTGAAGGGTTGGGTCATTACAGGAATATTTGGAGAAGTGATCATATGACCGACTCCCTCATAGCTCAAGTGCTCACGATAAATGGGGGAATGAAAGGCTTTCAGGCGATCCATGACTCGTTCGGCATAGAGAGAAGAGGGCCACACGCGGTCATCCTGTCCGGACACCACTAATAAGGGGCAGGTGATATTTTCAACAGGAATGAGCGCTTCCTCAAAAGCCTGGCGATCTGTCATTTTTTGTAAAAAAATTTCCGTCAGATCAATTGTTTTCCGGGCAGCTAATTGAGCTATCACCTCTTTTTTTCCAGGAGTCGGGGCAAAATGCAAGGGTTCTCCCCCCACTGTCCAACTGCTTTTTAGGGAATTGGGAACGCCTCCATAGACAGCAGCGCTTGGCACAATGGCTGTGGCTGATGCAAAAAGCTGCGGATACGAGCTGGCCAGGAGAAGTACAAGTTCCCCCCCTTTTGATGAGCCATACAGGTGAATGTTTTCACGATCGATATTCGGCTGCTCGCTTAACCATTGAACAGCCTTGAAAAAGTATTCCAGGGGTATTTCTTCCAAAACCTGAGGCAGCCCCTCCCCTTTGAAGTAGGCTAAGGCAAGTGCGGCATATCCATTGTCAGCAAATGCGTGGGCAGCCCGCTCATTCATGCCCCCTTCCGATCCTCCAAGCACCAAAATGGCCGGGCAGGTTCCTTTCTGGATTGGACAAATGAATTTTCCGGATATGCCATGATCTGCAATTGATAGCATTTGGGTCTCTGCTCCAATAAAAGAATGGAACAAAAGCGAAATAATAATAGTGATAATCATATTCATTTGCCAGCTATCGTATTAGCCTTTCAATATCCTTGCAATGCCAAAATTAGCTGACGGCCCCCTCGTATTCTATTTTTCCATTAAGTAAACTCTTTGCTTTTTCGAAGGAATACCAGTTAAATCCTTCCGATAAATATTTTAGCGCTTCAGCCGCATTACTTTTAAAACGATCAAGAAATTTTCCTGAAGAGACATAGCGGACTAGCCTCATATCAGTAAATCCTTCCCTCGCCGGCTTAAATTGCCAATAATACCATTTCCCAAAAATAAAACCATAAAGTTGGCTTGTCAGCGCTTCAGATTTAAAAGATCTTTTCGAAGTTGATATCTTTGAATATCAACAAGGAGAGATCTTTTAAAGATGAAGGTGATCACAAGTCAAATTTA
>JAJTHR010000198.1 GCA_021298935.1 Parachlamydia sp.
CACATTCACTGATTATTAATTTACAGACAATATGTTACACTACCAAGAGAAAAGCAAGCTTCTTCTAGACCGATCAACCAAGTTGGCTTTTCCGCAAGTGAGACAACTAATAGAAAAACCATTTTGGATGAAAGAGGAGAGCGAATGAGCGTCATTCATACCCTGACTGAAGGGGGCCAAATTTGGACGCATCGCATGCGTATGTTTAAGCAGGTGATAAAAATTGCGTTACTTTTATCAATTATCATTTGGATTGCAGGTTTTTGTTACAGCATGTCTCAAAACGAAATGATCCTTTATCGAGGAACATTATACCATTTGCAAGCAAAGTATTTTCAATCCGCTTCTGTAGAAACCATGGAAGTAGATCCTATAATATGGCAAAAACTGACAGGCGAGAATAGGGTTCACCCTAGAATTTTAACCAAACGAGTATTAATAGGCACGCAGCGGGCTTACAATCAATTTAAGGTACTGACCTACCAAAATATTGTTCAAACTAGTAAACAAACCCTTGTTTCTTTTGTATTTGTGATTTTTTTCTTTTTTCTACGAGGCAAGCGATCAAAGAATAAAAAGCACATTTCTGGAAAAAAAGTAGTTAGCGCATGGAAAATAAATCTTTTAGTTAAATGGAAGTATGGCAGTTCAATTAAAATTGGAAATGTCTTACTTCCTAAAAACTCTGAAACACAGCACATTTTGGTATCAGGTGGTACAGGTAGTGGAAAAACAAATTGTTTTAACCATATTTTACCTCAAATAAGAGATCGACATCAAAAAGCCATCATTATAGATACTACAGGTGGTTTTGTTGAGCGCTATTACCGGCCTGGCAAGGATATTTTGCTAAATCCTTGTGATCCGAGAGGACTTCCATGGCACCCTTGGGCTGAGTGCCAAGAAGCCTTAGACTTTGAATCTTTGGCAGAAGGATTTATTCCACAAAGTTATGCAGAAAATGATAATTATTGGCGCTCAGCTGCTAGATGCTTGTTTTCTTCCACCCTACAGAAATTGCAATTCATTCAAAAAAACTCTGTTTTAACCAACCAACTTTTATTCGAATCCCTCGCAAACTTAGCTACTTTTTTGACCGGCACTAAAGCTGCTTCCCACATTGATTTGAATTCAGAGAAAACAGCTGGGACAATTCGCTCGGTTGCTACGACTTTTTTAGGATCGCTAGAATATCTAAAAGACACCGAAAATCCATTCTCCATAAAAAACTGGGTTGAAGAAACTAACAATGATAGCTGGCTCTTTCTTGCCTGCACTCCCATTCAAAGATCGGTCATGAATCCTCTTATTGCAAGCTGGTTTTCCATCGCAATACGCAGCTTAATGCAAATGGCTCCATGTCGAGAAAGAAGATTATGGTTCATACTAGATGAGCTGCCCTCCCTCCACAAATTAAAGGATCTTGAAACTTTGCTATCAGAAGGTCGCAAATATGGCGCCTGTGCTCTCCTAGCTCTTCAAAGCCCCGCTCAGCTTAATGCCATTTATGGAAGCAATGGAGCAAAAACGATTATTGGAAATTGCGCTACAAAAGTTGTGTTTTCAGAGCAAAATCCAGAAATGGCAGAACAAATATCAAAAATGTTTGGCGGAAGAGAAATAAAAGAATACCAAGAAGGCTTGTCTTATGGCGCCAATGACGTAAGAGATGGTGTGAATCTATCATTACAAACGAGACAAATGCCGCTTGTTTCTTCCACTGACATTCAATTTTTAGAAAAAAATAAAGCTTATATTAAGCTAGCCGGCAATTTACCTATTACAAAAAATAAATTTAAAATCCAATAAAAGAGAATTAATGAAAAAATATATTAATATTTTTCTATCTATATGTTTATTATTTGCTTTTAATTTACTAAGTTTAAACAGAGATTATGACTTAAAATCCAGTTATAATGGTTGCTACTATTGCACTGATGCAATACCAGAAAAATATGAATTTGATTGGTTAACGCCAGATCTAATAAGGCATATTCCAGATTGGAAAGATCACAATTGCACTACTTGTAATGGCTCTCCCATCTATGGTTATTACTTTGAGTCAATTTACACAGAAAACTTTAAAAATCAACTTTTACATTGTGATCATGTATATAATAAATATAACAAAACTTGTAAGTGTTTTTGGCCAGAGCTTTCTGAACAAGCAGCTGAAATTAGCAATCTTGCCTATAATCTTTTTTCAGATATTTTATCTAATACAGCTTTAAAAAATTTGTTAAAAGATAAAAAAGAGAAAAAAAAGATTTTTGAAAAGGATTTTAATCTATCTAAACACGAAGTTGTAATTTCATTAATTGCACAACAATTTAAGTTTTCTGATTACTATCATTTAGTAACCGATTTAACAGGTTACGCAAAATTTAAATATAGTTCAAATGAAGCAGCTGAAATTGAAGATAAATTATGGGATATACTTGATGCTCTGTATCCTAAATTTATGACACTAAATAAAAAATGCTATTCTAAGCATCCGACCGAGTGTATCGATTTGGAAATTCGTTTAATGAAGCTGTTGATGAGAGATATAATCGGATTACAAAAAATAAAAGCTCGGACTAATAAAAAAGATTTTTTTAATATTAGCAATAATAAATGTTTTAGTGCAGGCAAGGAAACTGAAGGACAAATAACTGATGTAGATCAATTATTAAAAAGCAAAAAACAAAAAAATCCTCTTAATAAGGGAGTTTCATTAAATTATCAATCAGATATTTTAGTTGAACAGGGAACTTACTTAAATGATTTTCTTGTCTATAATAAAGCCATTGAAATTCTTTCTGAAGCTATTAAACTTAATCCTAAAAATAGAAACGCTTATATTGAAAGAGCTGCTGCTTATTTTGAAACAAATCAAATAGAATTAGCAATTCAAGATTATGAGAAAGCTAAAAAACTTACATTATATCCACCATTCAAGCTGGGGAGCCAGCAAGCTCAATTAATAGCTGCCATGTATATACCTGAAAATAAAATTGATTTTTCAACAGGATTAATTTTAGGGTCATTAGAAGGAGCTAACTTTTCCGTAAAAGATTTTGCTCCTTCAATTTTATCTTGTTGTAGAGGGATTTTAACAGGGTTATGGGCATTTGCACTTTCTCCTGATGAAGTAATCGTAGAACTAATTGACAGTGCATATGCCATAGGAGACTTTATAGCATCTCACAGTTCAATAGAATGTTTAGAATGTGTTGTTCCTGAATTGAAAGAACTCTCCAATTCATGGAATACAATTAATGATATGTCTAAAGGCTTGTCGTTACCCACAATTTTTAACCATGGCCATTCCTGCCAACATGTCTTGAATACGTAGCCAACCAGCC
>JAJTHR010000088.1 GCA_021298935.1 Parachlamydia sp.
ATAAATTTGACTTGTGATCACCTTCATCTTTAAAAGATCTCTCCTTGTTGATATTCAAAGATATCAACTTCGAAAAGATCTTTTAAATCTGAAGCGCTGACAAGTCAACTTTATGGTTTTATTTTTGGGAAATGGTATTAGCACATACTATCGGTATATTTTTAAATAAAAAATTAGGAAGGCCACCCATTAAATTTGATGGCCTGTTAACGGTATAAAGTTGCACACGGCGTGAGTTTTGGGTTTCTCTGCTTGAAAGCTCAAGTAGATTGCGAAATAGCTAGAAAAAATTTCATTTTGATTTGATTTGCTCAATGAGTGCTGGGAGTTCTTTGATGAAAGTTTGAGCTCTTTGGTCCCATGTGTGCCTTTGCAGCACAAGCTCTCTTCCAGCCTCCACTAAACGATTTCGCTTTTCCTCATCATTGAGATAGCTGCCGATTTTTTGATTCAGTTCATCCCAGCCACGTGGAGCATAGGTTAAAATATTTTTTCCGTCGGCAAATTGTTCTTTGATAAAAGGGGTTTCAAGCGTTAAGACAGCCGCTCCGGCAGCCAGGCCACTTAAAATGCGCTCGTGCAACCCTTGCTTGATTTCCGGCGTACAATTGAGCAGGATCTTAGTCCGCTTCATGAGCTCCAAAGCGTCCTGAAAAGAGACTTGGGGAAGGCATTTGAGATTGGCATGATTTGGAAAATATTTTTTCCACCCTTGGGCATCAGCCCCCACAACAGTGACAGGGTAATCTTCAATGGCGCCAATCAATTCCACCCGCGCTTTTCCACCCAAATAAGCTTCTAGATCGTCAAAGACAGCTTCGAAATCGATCTGCCTCGGATCAATCGTCTTTCCGGCCCGCAGCGACTTGTCAAGTGTTTGAATGAACGCCTGCATGTAGGGAATGGCGGCATCGCTTAAAGTCATTTCAGCTGCCTCTTCCATGGCTTCCGCCAGGTCTGAAGAATACTTTTGATTCCATTTTTCACGCACGGCTTTGTAGTCAATAAAGGAATTTAACAGAAGGATATCGTTGTATGGGGGGGTGGCAAGAGGAGGAGTCAGGGATTTGCAGGTGGCATGGGGATTAAAGAGGACATAAGGGTGCTTGAAATCACGGAATACCTGGCAAAAATTTTTGTCAATGCAGGTAATGATGGTATATTCGCTTTTAGCTAATGGATAATAATGATGCGGGGCATCTGTTAGATAGGCCACATGAGGCAATTTCAGCATGTCGCTTAAGAAACGCCCCTCTACATCGGGCAAAAGGCCATTGAAAGAAAGGGTACAATCAGGAGGATCTTGCGTTAATTCCTCGACAAACCGAGCTGGATTATCTCTTTCGGTATGAATGATGCGACTGATAACCCCTTGGCGGTTAAATGCATTATTCAATTCATTAATAAAATGGTCAATAACACCATATTGACTGGAAATAGAAGCAAAGAGATAAATTTTTTTTAATTGCATTATTACCGCATAGGTATCCAATTTCGCCTGGCGCCAATCATTTTGCTTCTGCGCTCTTTCGATTGGGGTTCAGAGGATGGGGGTTTTAAATCTTCATTGGGAGCCTCAGCCATTTCTTTATCGGTTTTTAAGGAATTGAGCAATCTTTTTCTTTCACCCTGGATCTTTTCCCAATCTGCGCTGCTAAAATTATTTGGATTATCCAAATAAGTCCTTATTTGCTTGATAGACCACCCAGATTTTTGAAAAAGATCATCCAAATGACGGTCGATTTCGTCATGCAGCTGCTTTGCCTTGCCAATCATATTTTGAACGTCTGTTACCGTCATAACGGCAGGATTGAATTCTTCCAGCTGGGTATCCTTAGCTGTCTGCTCAAAACCAAATGGATGGTTAGCGGGAGCAGGTTTGGGGGTGGGCTTTGGATTTTTTTGAGCGCCCTGTTCAAAAATATTGAATTTTTTTTCCATATGCAGGGGTCCTATAAATTGATGTCTTCTACTTCTTATTTTACCAAAAAATATTAATTGTTGGAATTCTTTCCTATTAAATCCCATTAAACTGACATTGAATTTAATAAAGTGGATCGCTATATTATTGACCAATCTCTCAAAAAAACAAAGGGTTAGATAAATGGGCTACTTAAAGGAATTTTTGACGCAAATCAACAATCGCGATTTTCACAAATTTCTTGTTTTATGGGAAGAATACGTCACAAGTGAAGAGGTTGATACTGAAGAGTTCAGCCAATTGTTGAAAGCCATTAAATCCTCTGATACGGCCCGGCATTTCGGACAAATCGTCGAAACCGCCCTTACCCTTTGGCAGACAATCAAAAATCCAGTCGAATCCTATGAAATTCTTCGCCTGCTCATCGATCTACAAACAACCAATAGCCCGAACCTCGTCAATCTTGTCAACGAAACACTTCAAAAATACCATGGCAACGACCCCAAATTCAATGAGAGATACAAACTGGCCGGTTTGCGCAATAAAGACCAATTTCAAGGAGCCATTTCAAAATACGACCTAATTTCACATATCCATAAAGGAAATATGGTCTTTCATACAGGCGGATGGGGCACAGGTGAAATAATGGAGGTTTCCTTCGTCAGGGAGCATCTTGTGATCGAATTCGAGAATGTCGCCGGAAAGAAAGACCTTTCCTTTGCCAACGCCTTTAAGACGCTCATTCCTCTTCCTCCGCAACATTTCTTAGCCCGCCGTTTCGCCGATCCTGACCTATTGGAAAAAGAAGGTAGAGCAGATGCAGCTGCAATCGTGAAATTGCTGCTGCATGACATGGGGCCCAAAACTGCTGCAGAGATCAAAGATGAACTATGCGAACTCGTCATCCCGGAAAAAGACTGGACGAAATGGTGGCAGACAACACGTAATAAACTCAAAAAAGATCCGATGGTAGAAACGCCCGATACCTTGAAATCCCCCTTCCATTTAAGGCATGCCGAACTGTCCCCTGAGGAACTTTTAAAGAAAGCATTGGATAACCAAAATGACCCCGATAAAATTGTGCAAATGACGTACAATTTCGCAAGGGACACACCCACTGCGTTAAAAAATGAAGAGACCCGAAACAGACTGCAAAAGCAATTGCATGATTTACTTGAAAACCCCGAGCTCACTAGAAACCAACATGTTCAAATCTACTTCCTGCTTGAACAGTTTTTCAATGATAAAAAAGCCGAAGAAAGCATCAGGGACCTCCTGCAAAAAACAACTGACATTGAAAAGCTAGTGCAGTCCATTGAAATTGTTGCATTTAAGAAAAGAGCCCTAGTCGCCATCAAAGAATTGCGACCTGACTGGTCCTCCGTCTTCTTGTCGCTTCTCTTCAAAGTTTCACAATCACAGCTGCGCGATTACATGATCAAGGAATTGAATCATGAACCCACCCGCAAACAGCTTGAAGAGCAGATTGGAAGATTGCTTGATAATCCGGGGCTTGGTCCTGAAATGTTTGTCTGGTACTTCCAGAAAATTATTTCCCAGGAAGATGCCTCGCTTCCCTTCCAAAACAAAGAAGGGCAGGGACAGTTTTTTGAAAGTTTTTTCATCCTTTTTTATACGATCGAAAACCAGCATGAATACCGTGAATTATTGAAAAAAATGTACGGGATGCTTTCAGGCAAACGGTATGAGCTTGTACGAAACATGCTGCAAGGTAGATCCCTGGAATTTACGAATGAATTCCTGCTGCTTGCCTCAAAATGCCAGTCCCTAAGCGACCATGACACGAAAATTCTTCGTTCGCTGGCCGAGGTGGTTCATCCTTCTCTCGCACCTGCAAAAGCTAAACGGGGCCAAAGCCGCTTCGAAGAAGAGGAAATATGGACGACTGAAGAGGGATATTTAAGAACCCAGGAACGGATCAGACAGATCGGAACTGTTGAAGTCGTTGAAAATGCCCGTGAAATCGAAGCTGCACGAGCCCATGGGGACTTAAGAGAAAATTCGGAGTTCAAATTTGCCCAAGAAAAAAGGGCGCGTCTGCAGGCAGAATTAAAAACCCTTTCCGAGCAATTAGCAAAAGCCCGCATCCTTACCCCGCATGACATTCATTCTGATGAAGTAGGCATCGGGGGTATCGTGGAAATATCTGATAAAGAAGGAAAAAGGGTCATATATACAATTTTAGGGCAATGGGACGCCGATCCCGATCAAAATATCCTATCCCTCAATTCGAAGCTGGCGCAGGCCATGGTCGGTAAGAAAAAGGGAGAAACCTTTAGCTTTAAAGAGGAAGAATTCCGTATTGTGAAGGTAGACCCTTACCTCAAATAAAAGTTTAGTTTTCATGGAAATTGTACTGGCAACCACTAATTTGCATAAATGGCGAGAATACAAAGATCTGCTCAAGCCCTATCCCATTGAGCTCTTATCTCTCCATCAATTTCCGCACTATAGTCCCCCCGAAGAAACCGGGGGGACCTTTAAAGAAAATGCTATCCTTAAAGCAGAAAGCGCTTCCAGGCAATTGAATGCCTGGGTGCTGGCAGACGATTCAGGCTTGAGCGTCTCCTTATTGCAAGGATTGCCTGGGATCCATTCGCGCACCTTTGCTGGCAAGGAAGCAAGCGATAGCGATAATCGTAAAAAATTACTGGCCGACATGCGGCAATTGTCTGATCCGGAAGCACGGGCGGCTTATTTTGAGTGCGCCCTGGCGCTTGCCTCACCCGATGGCTTACAAAAATGTGTACAAGGAACTTGTGAGGGCTTTATCGCTTTTGAAGAGAGCGGGCGTCACGGGTTCGGCTATGACCCCCTTTTTATCAAAAATGATTATGACAAAACATTTGCGGAACTGGATGAAACCACCAAAAACCGCATTTCCCACCGACGCAGAGCATTTGACAGACTGCTCCCTTTTCTCGAAACGTTTTGCTGATGCATTATTATATTGATGGATACAACCTGCTTTTTAAACTTTCTCATCCCGCCATCCTGCAAGCTGCGCGTGAACGGCTGATTGAAGATCTTAATCAAAAAGCGGCCCTATTGAATTTGAATGCCACCCTTGTTTTTGATAGCACCTTTCAATTAAGCGAGGCGTCCCGCTCCCATTTTTATCACCTGGAAATTCTCTTTACCGCGCATGGCGAAACGGCAGACGAGCACATCATTGACATTATCAAAAACCTCCGTTCAAAGGGGCAGGCAACCGTTATCACATCCGATAAGCACCTCGCCTCTACCATACGGCATCTTGGCGCCCTGACAGAAGGGGTGGATGCCTTCACGCAACGCATCAACAAAAGCTTTAAAAAGAAGATCCATAAACCCAAAAAAGAGACTCCCCTATTAGTCTCACCAGCCCCCACACCAGACGAAGTCAAAGAAGAAGTGCCCTCCGACCCGTATGAAAGGCTATTTGAAGCCAGGTATCAGGAATTATTACTGAAGGAACCCATCCGCACTCCTAAACCTGAAATCATTAGTAAAAAAAAGAAAAGAAGCCTTTTTGAAAATCCCCCCTCTCCGCAACAAAAAGCAGCCAATGACATGGAAAGATGGCTAAAGGCTTTTGAAGAGAGGTTGAAAGAGGATTGAACTGGTGGGAAAACAGCCGCAGGTGCTATGGTGATTAAAAAAAAGGTTCTAACCTGAGTTTTGGGTTTCTCTGCCCGAAAGTTAGGTAGATTGCCAGATAGCTGAAAAAAATTTCATCGAAGGCAATAGTTTAACTAGTGTCAAGATGAAATTTCTTTTCAGATGTCCGCAAGATGCCTGAATTTCAGGCAGATAAACTCAAAACTCAGGTTTCTAAGAATGGCAAAAAAAATCGGTTATTTGGGCATGGGAGCATGGGGCTATTGCCTCGCCTCGCTTCTTGCAACAAAGGGGCACCGTCTGGTGTGCTGGACAACCAAACCTGATTTGGCAACGCATTTGACAGAAACGCGAGAACACCCTTTCTTACCGGGCCATATTTCTCAAGGGAATATGACTTTCACAACCGACATGGCGGAAGCCCTTCACGACGCCGCCATGATTGTGGAGTCAGTGACCTCTGCCGGCATCCGCCCCGTTTTTGAACAAATGCGCTCCTTCGGCCTCCCCTCTTGTCCGATTGCCATCACTTCCAAGGGGATTGAGCAGGACTCCGGCATCATCCTGCCTGAAGTCGCTATTGAAGTCCTGGGCGAAACGTTCCGTCCACTCATCGGCGCTCTAAGCGGTCCAAGCTTTGCTCAGGAAGTGATTCGCGGACTTCCCGCCTCGGTCGTCTGCACAGGCTACCAGGCAGACCTTATTCAAACCATCTGCGATACATTCGTCACGCCTGCTTTCAGAATTTACCCCAATAGCGATGTCCTCGGAGTGGGTTTTGGTGGAGCTTTAAAAAACATTATCGCCATCGCCTGCGGCATTTCTGAAGGCCTGGCCCTTGGGTACAGCTCGAAAGCCGCCTTGATGACACGAGGGCTGCATGAGATTCGAAAACTAGCTGTCGCTTGCGACTGCAAGGCGGAAACCATTTATGGGCTAGCTGGGATGGGCGATCTTTGTGTGACCTGCAGCTCTCCTTTAAGCCGCAATTACCGCTTTGGCATTCTTCTTGCGCAAGGGCTTACCGCCGAAGAGGCGCAAGACCAAATTGGAATGGTTGTCGAAGGGGCGTATACATGCATATCAGCACTGCAGCTAGGCAAGCAGCTCAATGTCACCCTTCCAATTGCCGAAACGGTTTTTAACATCATGGAAAACAAGATGACTCCAAAAGAAGCTGTGAGCGCTCTCATGCAACGGACAATTAAGGAAGAGCACCTTTGACCATCAAAGTTTTTTCAACCAGGCAGATGGCCGCTATCGAGGCAGCTGCCTTTGCGCAGGGCTTTTCCGATCAGGAATTCATGGAAAAGGCCGGCAAGGGAATTGCAGCAGTCGTCATAGAGTATTGCCGGATAAACGGACACTTTGATGAAATCCTCCTGCTTTGCGGAAAAGGAAATAATAGCGGAGATGCATTTGTGGCCGGCTGCCAACTCCTTGAAAAGCAATTTAACGTGCGTGCCTTGCATCCCATCGCACTTGAAGAGTGCTCCCCCCTTTGCCGTGCAAATGCCCTTCGATTCAAGTCCCTCGGCGGCAAAAACGCTTTTGAATTCAAGCCTGCTAAAAATGCCTTGCTCATCGATGGCCTTTTCGGCACAGGGTTTAAAGGAATCGCTAAAGATCCCTATGCCTCAATGATTCAGGCCGCCAACCAAAGCGGATGCCCCATCCTTGCCATTGATATTCCTTCCGGCCTAAACGGTACAACAGGAGAGACGGAAGGTCCTGTGATCAATGCCGACCTGACGATATACTTGGGCCACCCAAAAACCGGCTTTTTTCTTAAAGAGGGGTGGAATGCCGTTGGCCGTCTGGAAAGGGTTGATTTTGGACTTCCTGCTTCCTTCAGTGAAAAAGAAC
>JAJTHR010000122.1 GCA_021298935.1 Parachlamydia sp.
GTCGCATCGGCGCTTGTATGGGTGGCTTTAATCGTTAAGCTTCCATCTAAATTGCGTGCGCCGGCCGGGACTTCATCCCCTTTTCTTTTGCCGACGGGGAGGCTTTCACCTGTCAAATGGACCAAATTAACTGAAGAAATCCCTTCTTCTACAATGCCATCCAGCGGCACGATTTCACCTGCCTGAACGAGAATGAGAGTGCCGAGGGTAATATCTTTCACCGAGCGCTCCAACAGGCGCCCCCTTTCATCAATAATGGTCGCTTTGGTAGGGGAAAGGCGATGCAGGCGGTTAAGGGAGCCTTTCGCTTTTGCTGTGACGGCATCTTCCATCGATCCGGAAAGGGCGAAGAGAACCAGCAATAGGGCTCCTTCCATGCTGCTTCCTATCAGGACGGATGAAAAGGCGGCAATTGTCATCAACACATCAATGTTCACATCCAGTTCGCCCAAGTCCTCAATGGATTCAATGAGGGCCGGGATGCCGGCTAAAAAATAAACGAACACCAGAAGGAAATGGGAAAGGGCAGTACCGCCCGGAACAAAACGGAGGAGGAAGGCCGTGAATAGCAGGCAGGCAGCTGCAAGGGAGGCTTTTACTGTTAAATTCGCGCCCCATTTACGGGTTTCGGGTGTCAGAAAAGGGCTTGCACTCTCTTCCCCTCCCATGCCAAAAAATTCTTCAAAAATAGCTGGTTTTGTGTGGGGTGGGCGGGGAATCGAATAGGTCCTACCCATGCAGCCACCCATTCTCTCTTAGAAAGCTTAAAAGAAAATAAACACTCCCTGCAGGCAAAGCAGTGATGCTTAGGTTCCAGACAAAGGCCGGGATCATACGGTTTTTATCAAAGCTGGCGGAGGCATAGGCGCACAGTAGCACGATAAGGCCGGCGGTAAGGAGTGCGCCGGCTAAGCCAAGCATCCAATAAGAGAACAAAAAAGTAACCCCGGCTAACAATGACCCGACCCCTGCGCCTACGGACTGGACAATGGGGTGTTCATAGGATTCGAGAGGCAGGCCGAGCTCTTCTTCGACCATGACCTTCAATAAACGGTTTCCATCGGCCATCAGGACGTCGACCACTTCTTCAAGCAAGTCACCTTGAAATCCCTTAGATGCATACAGAGCCTTTAACTCCTCTCTTTCCTGCGAGCGGTTATGCTCAATTTCAAACTTTTCTTCCTCCAGGAGGCGATGCAATTTTTCTAAATGGGCCCAGGCTAGCCAGGCGCAGCGTCCCATTTTCCAGACGGTCCAACCGAAGAGGAAACAGACAAAGACGGGGAAAAGGGGGGTCTCATTTTGGAAGGTAAATAGTGAGAGAATTAACAACAGGAGAAGGAGCACCATTGTTTCTCGAGCAGCATCCAGCACGGCAAACGTCGATTTTTTAGGGTCGGCGGCATGTGATTCCTGGATAAGAATTTCATTTTTAACGTCACTTACATGCTCAAAGGCGGTTTTGCCCTTAAAATGCTCCCATCCCATATTTCCTCTAATTGTTTAAAAATAACCCAAGCTCGACTTTGTTCGTTTTTTGGCGCCCTATTTGAGAGAGAAGCTTTCTGCAGCTAAATAAATTCCTCGGAAGGGGTAAAAATACCTCTTCCTGCAAAATTTATTACGCCGCAGTTTGCTTCTCTCCGAAGAGGGGGCTAAAATACGAACAAAGTCGAGCGTAGGGAAAACACCCAATTATTTCATTTGAAATTTATATTAAATTAATTTTTTGATATAATGAAAATGAGGATTAGGAGATTCCTATTTCTTAAAATTCTATCGAACCTAGGGGAATTGTATGTCAGAACTAGATGCTAATATACATGGCTATTCTCAAGGTGCAATTCAAGGACCCTCTTTCATTCCACCCGTTCAAGAACCAGCTGAAGAAAATCAAGTGGATTCCGGTGCTTCAAGTATTGAAAAAAGCTCGCAGGCTGCTTCTTTAATGGTTCCATCCCTGAATTTCCCTATTTTATTTCCTCCTTCAAGCGACACCAAGCCGCTCGCCCTTCTTGTCGCTTCCATTGAAAACAGCGGAGCTGCGATCTTGGAATTTTTTAAAAATTACGAGGAAATTAAAAACGAGACGATCAATGAAATTCTTGACAAATGGAATAAGAATTTAGAGGAAATCCAAAATTACGTCAGAGATATCATTAACTCGCCTGCCTATCAGGCTGTAAGAGACATAAAAATCCATGGCGATCCGGCCCAAGGAAAAGTTTCTGGAGTCGAGTCACCTGCCGCCGCCAATTCGGCCGCTGCCAATCCCTCTGCAGTGGGCGCTGCTTCCTTTACCTACTTAAATTCATTAGACAGGATTCGAACATTTGAAACCTCCGAAAGCTCTAAAAACACAGCTGTGGGTGAAAGAGATTCTAATACCATCGATGTGGCCAGCGTCACGATGCTAACTGCCTCAATCGTTGCAGGAGGCCTTGCTTTGACAAGCACGGAGATTACGCCTTCCAATGTGATGTTCAGCCAACCTGTCGAGCTTGTCGAGCGGCTGCAGCCAATGATACCCCAAATCAATGCAGCTGAGATCATTCCTATGATCAATTTAATGCTCGTCCTGCCTCTTTATTCGAATGCGCTTAACGAGGCGATTGGAAACAAAAGGGAGCGGGAAGGGGAGAATCACACGGCAGCCATCCAGAATTTTGCCAAGGATGTGTTAAAAATGGTTTCAGACCCCGCTTATGTGATGGTCTCATTTGTGAATAAAATGGATGGAGCCGATCAGATGAGCCCGCAGCATAAAGAGCAGGTAGGAGCAATGTTGCGCCTGATTTTAGCAAGCGTGGCGTTAAGCCTCCTTTATTCAGTGGAAGTTGGGAAAGTGCAGGGGGGCAAATTCTGGGGAATGGAAGCGCAGGAGTTCAAAGATTTGCTTTTGGGAAACATTTCGACCGATGCAGGGGGGCAAAAGACGGAACACCAGCTACTGACTTCCTCCTTGATTGCACAAGTTAGAGCGCAGCTTGACCTTCTTCCCGCTTCAGAAAAAGAGCGAGTAGTGGAAACGTTGCTTGGTTTTGTGGGAAGCAAGCATGATTTAAAATCCATGATGGATCCGGCCAAAGTTTTAAATGAGACTTTTGCCAGCCACGATCCGACTAAGGAAATTGAAATTCAATCAGTCTAAACTTAAAATATAAGCGGCCCGGTTTACCGGGCCGCTTATATTTTAAGTTTCCCCATTCCCCCACTTATACCATTTCCCAAAAATAAAACCATAAAGTTGATTTGTCAGCGCTTCAGATTTAAAAGATCTTTTCGAAGTTGATATCTTTGAATATCAACAAGGAGAGATCTTTTAAAGATGAAGGTGATCACAAGTCAAATTTA
>JAJTHR010000241.1 GCA_021298935.1 Parachlamydia sp.
ATAAATTTGACTTGTGATCACCTTCATCTTTAAAAGATCTCTCCTTGTTGATATTCAAAGATATCAACTTCGAAAAGATCTTTTAAATCTGAAGCGCTGACAAGTCAACTTTATGGTTTTATTTTTGGGAAATGGTATTAGAATGCTGAAAGTCAAGCAGAAAATATCTGGATGCTTTCGATCATTTGAAGGAGGAGTTACATTTCGACAGCAAGAAAACAAGGTTGGGGAATTTTGAATGCGTTGATTAATGCTATTCGAGGATCGCCGCGATTACTGACTATCCCAGTTACTTAACTTAATCCCTGTGCATGCTTTAAATCTAGGTCGTCATGTTTGCGTAGCAAACGGGATGACCTGAATAGTTACAATAAATTAAGGGTGCAAAGAACTTTGCACCCTTAGAAAGTTAAAAGACGTACATCACTTGATTGATACCTGTAACAAGCTCCGAATTGGAGTAAGTGTGGGTATAAACGACTCCTTGTGGAGAATAGGTGACAACGGAAAAGGGCATCACGCTTAAAATATCTCCGCTGTATGTCGCAATCATTTGAGACCCGCGATTCACACCTTCAAAAATAGTCAATACATAGAAACTCGAATAGTTGCCGACGTGGCATTTTGCACCGTCTACGTAGGACCAACCTTGTGACAGCGGCATGACCACCTGATGAGGATAATACCCAAAAATGTTGGCCACGCAATCAAGCACTTCAGGTGAGTCAATTGCCCGGCTTTCCGTTTCGATGGTAAGTGCCTGCGTTAAAGCCTCATTACCGTTAACAGGCTCGATTTTTTCGCTTGCCAGATGCAGTTCTTCTAATTGGGACGTTTGGTTTTCAGAGAGTGTGATATCTTCAGCATTTAACGTGAAGCTTAATAAGCAAACAAATAGGGAAATCAAATATGTTTTCATTCCAAATCCTTGGGTTAATATTATTTACGCAAGTAAACAATAGTCCTCCATTTATTAATATTCAACACCATAATTTTTAATGTTTTAATAAAAATTATGACTGGTCAAATAACAGATTCTCATTATATAGAATGGCTATGTATAACAACAACGACGACATTCTTCCGGCTCCGAGCGATTTAATGCTCGCCCTGCAGCAGGAAGGCCAGAAATTTCTCGATGATTACCTTTGGCTGGAATCCTCGATGCCACCCTCCTTTTTTGAAGAGGTCAGCCGGGATAACCTGCTGCTGATTACTCACAGCCTGATGGGCTTCGAGCTGCAGAATTATTTTTCCATGATCAAACTTAAAAACGCCGCTATCGCATTATGTCTGGATAGTCCTGAAGCTGATATCCGCATTCTGGAAAATTACACTCAATACGGCATCAAAAACTACCAATCCTTTACTTCCATCGCCCCCTTCCCTGGCACCGATCAACCTTTACGCATTGCCACACTTGAATTCATGAGCGCGCTGGAAGCAAGCGGCAAGATTTACCCTCATAAGTTAAAAAATGAGCTATTTCAACGAGTTGAGGCTGCACATCCTAGCCTTCTAAGAAACGAATTTGATGAATTGATCGAAAAGCTCGGCACTGCCTTTTTGCATGCGCTTCCGGTCGATCGGCTGGCCGTCGCCTTTGGACGCCTGCTGCAGGCCCAAACGCGTGACTACTGCCAGTATGAAGTCAGCTATGAGGATGATTGGCATGAAAAAGAGACTGGCTCCATGCATGTCTATCTGGCCTGGCAAAATACGCCTAAGCACATTTTTCTTTACCGCATTGCCCAAACAGTCTACCGCCACGGGTTAAGCATGAAACGGTTCCACGCTGCCTATGTGGAGCCCTATGGCAAGAAAAACATCCTCGTGATGGTCCTCAGCTTGCATGGGAGCAATGGCCTGCCCGTCTGGGACGTCGCAGACATCCCAGACTTTTTAAGAGAAATGACCTCCATCAAGTATTTCGATACATCCGATCAGATCAATGGGCGCCTTGTCAAAACAAGACTTGTCTCCGGCAACATGGGAAATCTATTAAGGGCCCTTGGCTGCTTTGTGCACCAATGCCTTGTGCAAATTGACAAGCATTTATACACGCCCGATAGCATTGAGGAGGCCCTTTGCCGCCATCCGGAACTCACACAGCAACTTTGTGAAGCCTTTAAGCAAAGATTCGATCCCAAGCTGGCCGACAGCACTCAATTCAATACTATTAAGGAGCGGTTTTTACAGGATGTGGAGCAGCTTGACACAGGCCACGAGAGCAACGACATCCGCCGTAAAAATGTCCTTTTGCAAGGATTGAATTTTATTGAGCACACCTTAAAGACAAACTTTTTCCGTCAAAATTACACGGCCCTTAGCTTCCGCCTTGATCCCCGCTACCTTGACAATATTCCCTTTGACCGCTCCAAAAAATTTCCTGAGCTTCCATACGCAATTTTTTTCGTCTACGGTATGCATTTTTTCGGCTTTCATATCCGCTTTAAAGACCTTTCGAGAGGAGGACTAAGGACTGTTTATCCAGAGCAGGCAGAGCAAATGGCGGCCGAAAAAAATAATATTTTTCATGAATGCTACTCGCTTGCCTGGACGCAGCATAAAAAGAATAAAGATATTCCGGAAGGAGGGGCCAAAGGAATTTTATTTTTACACCCTTTTGATTTAATCGACACTGAATCGCCTATCCTTAAAAGGGAGTTGGAGTTGGCCCGGCTGGATTCCCAGGCCATCGAAAAAAAAGTTTCCGATTTCAGGCAGGAGCAAAAACTCGAATACTTATTTCAATCGCAGCGCTCCTTCATCGAAAGCCTGATCACCATCGTCAATTGCGATCAGGATGGACGCCTAAGGGCCAAGCATATCATCGATTACTGGAAACGGCCGGAGTACCTTTATTTAGGTCCGGATGAAAATATGCACGATGCGATGATCGAGTGGATCGCCGATTACAGCAAAAAGTATGGCTATAAACCGGGCAGCGCCTTCATCTCAAGTAAACCGAGAGCCGGCATCAATCATAAAGAATATGGTGTCACCTCGCTTGGCATCAATGTTTACATGATTGAGGTGTTAAAGTATTTAAACATCGATCCCTACAAGGACACTTTTACGGTTAAGCTTTCAGGGGGCCCTGATGGGGATGTGGCCGGCAACCAGCTGCTCAATCTCTACCGCTTTTTTCCACATACAGCCAAGGTGGTGGCGCTCACCGACAAGACAGGCACAATCAGGGATGACAAGGGATTGGAACTGGAAGCTTTGCATGATTTGTTTTACCAATGCAAAGGAATCTCAAGCTACCCCCCTGAAAAGCTCTCTGATGGGGGATTCTTAATCGACAAGGGAAACAAGCGGCATCCCTCTCCCTTTATTCAGGAAACCCTCTGCTACCGAAAAAAAGGGGGCTCGCTCATTCAGGAATGGATTTCAGGCAGCGAAACCAACCATCTCTTGAGGTTTAACGTCCACCAAACGAAAGCCGACATTTTTATCCCTTCCGGCGGCAGACCCCGTTCCTTAAATGAAAGTAATGTCACTGAATACCTAGATGTTTGGGGAAGACCTACCTCGAAGGCCATTATTGAAGGCGCCAACCTTTACCTCACCCAGTCTGCCCGCCATTTTCTGGAAGAAAAAGGGGTGCTCATCATCAAAGACAGCTCGGCGAATAAGGGGGGGGTGATTTGCTCTTCCTTTGAAGTGCTGAGCAGCCTGACCCTTGAAGAAGAAACTTTTATTCAATACAGGGATAGCCTGATCAGCGAAATTTTGGACAGGCTGCAATTATGCGCGCAGAATGAAGCCAACTTGTTGCTTCAAACACACAAAAAAACGGGTGAATCACTGACCGCCCTTTCGGATAAAATTTCAGATGCGATCAATCATTATACCTATCAATTGCTTGATTACCTTGAAACCTTATCTTTGGACTCTAATGAACCTCTGCTCCACTGCTTTTTAAACTACTGCCTTCCGACATTAAAGGAGCGCTTTCCGGAACAGCTGATTGAAAAAATTCCTGACCACCATAAAAAAGCAATCATTGCCTGCCATATTGCCTCCCGCCTCATCTACCAAAAAGGGGTCGATTGGAAACCATCCATCGTTGAAATTCTTCCTCTTATCCTCGAGAAATAATAAAAATCAGCAGTCAAAGCTTTCGATTGCTAAATTTCTTTGACTAAATTGTTTTTGCCGATTATTATTGGTCTAATAATAGGTAAAAAACCAGTGAAAAGTTCAAAAAATCTTCCTGTCAAACGAATGGGCAAGCAAGAAAGGGAAAGGCAAGTGCTGCTGGGCCTTGTGGATTATTTTATCCATACGGGCAAACCGGTGGGATCTAACACTTTAAAAGAAGCAGGTTTTGGCGATTTGAGTTCCGCCACTATCCGCAACTACTTTGCAAATCTTGAAGAAGGGGGCTTCTTATCCCAGTCCCATTCATCAAGCGGCCGTGTCCCCACTCCGCTTGCCTTCCGTACCTATGCGAACTTTTACGAAGGGGAGCAGGAAAAGGAAAACGAGGAAATTTTTAAGCACTTAAAAAAATTCGAAGCGCGTGAAATTGCTGCCTTTTTGCAAGGAGCTGCGGAAGAGCTAAGCCTGCATACAAATTGCGCTGTCTTTTTAGGAGCTCCTCGCTTCGACCACGACTTTATCTCTCAGATCAAGCTTGTCCCCCTCGATGCCTTCCGCTGCCTCGGAGTCATCCTTACCGACTTTGGCGTGATACAGACAGAAATTATCCACTTGCCTGCCAAGCTCTCGGTCATTGCCTTAAAACGGATCGAGCAATATTTTTACTGGCGCCTGACAGGCATGGATAAGCCCGATCTCCTTGAACCCCAGGAAGAGGCCGCAGCTCAAATATTTTACAATGAAATCGTCCTGCGCTATATCGTCGGCTATTCCAATTTTATTGACGAAGACCTTTACCGCACCGGCTTTTCGCGTCTCCTGACCTATTCCGATTTTCAAAGCACAAGCCTGCTTGCAAGCGGACTTTCTTTATTTGAAAACGGCCATAGCATGCGCCTGCTTTTAAAAGAGTGCAAGTCCATGAACAAAATCAAATTTTGGATCGGTGAGGATCTTTCTGCCATTTCTTCCTCCGACCCCAATTGCAGCGTCATTGCGGTCCCTTATTACATTAATTCCAGGCCAGTTGGCGCTGTCGGACTGCTGGGACCCAACCGGCTTCCCTACCGCAGCCTGTTTCAAACTTTAAGGCAATTTTCAAGATGCGTAAGCGAAGTGCTGACCCGCAATATCTATAAATTTAAAATCCAGTACCGGCAGCCGGAAGAGGGACCTCTATCCCTCCAAAAAGAAGAACACGCATCCCTCATGCTGCTGGAGGACAAAAGTAAAAATGAGCTATCCCAAGGAGAAAAATAAGCGCCATGAATGAACAAAATGAACATATCCCGGAAGAAGAAGCCGTTGAATTTGCATCGGCCCCTTCAAACCCCAAGCAAGTCATGATGACTGATGAGGAGTTAAGGGAGATCCAAAAAGAATTGATTGAATACAAAGACAAGTACCTGCGCCTTTTGGCAGATAATGAGAATGCGCGCAAACGCATGCAAAAAGAAAGGCAGGAAATGACCCGGTTTGCCCTTGAAAACCTGATCGTTGATTTCCTCCATCCGCTTGACAATCTTGAAAATGCGCTCCGGTTTGCTCAGGACATGTCGGAAGAAGTCAAAAACTGGGCCGTCGGCTTTCAAATGATCCTGGCCCAATTTAAAGATATTTTAGCCAGCAATGGGGTGACCCCCATCGAATCAAAAGGAAATCCGTTTGATCCCCACTCCCATGAAGCCCTTGAAATGGTGGAAACAGATGCCTATATCCCCGGAACCGTCGTTGAAGAGAGCGTTAGGGGCTATAAAATGGGAGACAAAATCATACGGCCTGCACGCGTAAAAGTCGCCAAGACGCAGATGCGCGAAGAAGAATTAACTTAAAAACTATTGAAAAGGAGTTTTGACGATGAGTCAAAGTCAAACAAAAAAGGGACGCATCATAGGAATTGACCTTGGAACAACCAATTCTTGCGTCGCCATCATGGAAGGGGGCACCCCAAAAGTCATCGCCTCTGCCGAAGGAACAAGAACCACTCCCTCTGTCGTTGCCTACAAGGGAAGCGAGCGATTGGTCGGTGTGCCGGCTAAACGCCAAGCTGTGACAAATCCGGAAAATACCGTGACTTCCTCTAAGCGCTTCATCGGCCGCAAGTACCAGGAAGTGATGAGCGAGATCCAAACAGTCCCCTACAAAGTGACAAGCAACAATAACGGGGATGTTGTCTTTGAAATCCAGGGAAAAATGATGACGCCTGAAGAGATCGGTGCGCAGATCCTCATTAAGATGAAAGAAACAGCTGAGGCTTATCTTGGCGAAAAGATCACCGAAGCCGTCATCACGGTTCCTGCCTATTTCAATGACTCTCAGAGGCAATCGACAAAGGATGCCGGAAGGATTGCAGGGCTGGATGTCAAGCGTATTATCCCTGAGCCGACAGCCGCCGCCCTCGCCTATGGCCTGGACAAGGAAAAAACCGATAAAAAGATCGCCGTCTTTGACTTAGGCGGGGGAACATTCGATATCTCCATCCTTGAGATCGGTGATGGTGTTTTTGAAGTACTTTCCACCAATGGCGACACCCATCTTGGCGGAGATGACTTCGACAATGAGATCCTGAAATGGCTGCTCGATACCTTTAGGCAAGAACAGGGAATTGACCTGCGCAATGATAAGATGGCCCTTCAGCGCCTGCGCGATGCGGCGGAAAAGGCTAAAATCGAGCTGTCAGGTACGCAGCAAACAGAAATTAACCAGCCATTCATCACCATGGATGCCTCCGGTCCCAAGCACTTGACGGTGACATTGACTCGTTCCAAACTTGAGACTCTGACGCATGACCTGATTGAAAGAACGCGCGAGCCTTGCATCAAGGCATTAAAGGATGCAGGCCTTAGCAAGGATGACATCGGAGAAGTGATCCTCGTTGGCGGGATGACACGTATGCCGTCTGTCCAGGAAATGGTCAAAACAATTTTTGGCAAGGAAGGGCATAAGGGCGTCAACCCGGACGAAGTGGTTGCTGTCGGAGCTGCCATCCAGGGAGGCGTATTGACAGGCGTTGTAAAAGACGTACTGCTCCTCGATGTGAACCCGCTTACTCTTGGCATTGAAACGCTCGGCGGTGTCATGACTCCGCTTGTTGAAAGGAACACAACGATTCCCACGCAGAAAAAGCAGATTTTCTCCACAGCGGCTGACAACCAGCCAGCCGTAACGATCCGCGTCTTGCAGGGTGAGCGTAAAATGGCCAATGACAACAAGGAAATCGGCCGTTTCGACCTGGCCGACATCCCTCCATCACCGCGTGGAATGCCGCAGATTGAAGTGGCTTTTGACGTTGATGCAGATGGGATTTTGCATGTTTCGGCAAAAGATCTCGCCAGTGGAAAAGAGCAAAAAATCCGCATCGAGGCGCAGTCGGGCTTGCAGGAAGAGGAAATCAAGCGCATGATCAGGGATGCTGAAGAGCATGCTGACGAAGATAAAAAAAGAAGGGATGAAGTCGAGCTGCGCAACGAGGCCGATTCGCTTGCCTTCCGTGCCCAGAAAGCATTGGATGAGTACAAGGATAAAGTCCCGCAGGAGATCGTCGCTCAAGTAGCTGCTAAAATTGATGCTTTGAAAAAAGCGTTGGAAAGCAATGACATGGTCCGTATCCGCGGCGCCAAGGATGAGCTTGAGAAGCAGATGCAGCACATCGGTGAAGCCATGGCAAAAGCCGGGCAGCACCCAGAAGGTGGAGCAGCAGGCCATGGCGACGGCGACCAACAGGCGCACAGCCATGCGCATGAGCAGCAAAGATCGTCTCCTGACGACATTGAGGAAGCTGAAGTCGAAATCATCGACGACAAAAAACCTTAAAGTAGTCTCTCTTCCAAAGGGTTTAAGCTAGGCTTAAACCCTTTTTTTGATCTTTCATTCAAGACCAATTATTTTGGTCATATGACTAAAAAATTTGGTAGGTGTAGCCTCATGCCAAAAGAGAAGAAGCCCATCCCAAGCACCAATTCAGCGAACTCCAATTAAAAGCGCCTATCTCTGTAATTCGAGAGCTCATCCTTATGTACTGGAAAATTGGCTCGTTTATCATTAAAAAAAAAACCAAGATTGGATGGGATCTAAAGTTATTGATCGCCTTGCAAATGATTTAAAAGCCGCTTTCCCTCAGATGAAGGTTTTTCTCACCAATGCTAAATATATGGCCCAGTTTGCAAAAGAATACCCAAGATTTTACAATTAGCTAGACAGTGCTTGGCCAACTTATACCATTTCCCAAAAATAAAACCATAAAGTTGATTTGTCAGCGCTTCAGATTTAAAAGATCTTTTCGAAGTTGATATCTTTGAATATCAACAAGGAGAGATCTTTTAAAGATGAAGGTGATCACAAGTCAAATTTA
>JAJTHR010000129.1 GCA_021298935.1 Parachlamydia sp.
AAGTATGGCAAGTACTTAGAGATCGATATTTAGGGAACCGTTGTTTTGATTCATATGACCACATTTTGGACAGTTGCTGCGAAGCTTGGAATTCATTTACTTCAACAGCTGGAGCTGTGCGCAAATTATGTTCAAGAGAATGGGCTAAACTTTATTTTTGATAAATGGTATTATTCATATTTAAGGAAATCGTTCTAAGGAGAGACTTCTAAAAATTTCCCCCAAAATTTTGTGAGAACTGCCCTATTATCGAAATTTAAAATGGAAACACATTCAAAGATCTACAAAAACAATTTATTGACATTTTCAACAATCATTTCAAATCCTCTTGTGTTTGGATATTTTTCGAGAATTATTTTGAAGGCAGCCTCATTTCGTTTTTTTTCATCAGGAACAGAATCTTTTATGGTCTCGTCTATCTCTTTAAATTCACTTTCAATTTTATCAAAATCACTACCAATACTTGATAGCACAACAATTGATAAGTCATACTCTGGCATATATAAAAGAAGCGTTCTATATGACCCGATGCCACCACTATGCCCTAAAAGAACTCCCGTAGCATTTTTTTCAATCCTTATTCCATACCCATAATCATCCATATTTGCTGTAACCAATAAACGATAAAGCTCTTTAGGCAAGAGAGACTGCTCCTTATGTAATGATTGATTCCATCTCAACAAATCTGCTGATGTAGAAATAATTGATCCTCCACCCATTGCTACGCTGATGTCTTCGCAATGAAGCAAAGGATATAGATCTGATTGATCTCCTCTTGGATCATATTGGAACGGCGCAACGAGCCTGGATAATTTTTGTTCAAGTCGCAAAACTTGCCACTGCCCTTGAGCAGGATTTACCGTTGATGACAGTCCTGTATAATCAAATAATGCTTCCTGAAGATACTGAGAAGCTGGCAATGTGGTTATAGCTTCAATGGCTTCCGCAATAATTACATAACCCGTGTTGCTGTAGGAATATTGTAAACCAGGAGGAAATAAACTTGATTCCTTTGAGATGAGTTTTATTATTTCACTAGTTGAGCGATATGATTCATACCAACGCTTTTCAAATTCAGCTAGCTTAGAATATTTAAATCCTTCAGCAGCGGTATAGTTCGGAATTCCCGAGGTATGATTGAGCAAATGGTGTAAAGAAACTTCATCTACCCATGTTGGCATGCTTCCTCCCCAAATCGCTGATTCTTCTGGTAAAAATTTAGAGATTGGTAAATGTAATTTCCTTTTGACATCCTCAATTTTCGATTCTTCTGTCTCAAGACTACTTGAATCATATAATGATTTTAATAAAGCAACGGCAAAAAACTGCTTAGATACTGAACCTATCATAAACTGTGGTTCGTTAGAAGCCTCAGAAGATACGAGGTCTTCGCTTCGTAGATTTAATAAAGTCTGTCCATTACGAGCAACGAGCACCTCTCCATCAAGCCAGCAATTCCCGCTGGCACTCAGGTCTATTAAGTGCTAAGCAGAAAAAATAGCCTTGCAAGCAACCTCTCCGAAGGACAACTTAGCCATTTGGATGACGGCTACCAAAATTGCGACCAAAAAGCTACGAAGAACCCCTCTATAAGCCATTCTGAATTAGTAGCTTATACCCCAGCGGGAATTGCTGCCATCAAGCAACCCTTTTTGCTGTAGATTTTTTACAAAATCCAAAAATCCAGCCAGCCTGAAATTTAAATCAATTGGAGCAATTTTCTCTTCAGCCATAACTTCTCCTAGAACAATTGATTCAGCAGACCCTAATAGGGGGCACACAAAACACATCATCGAAACTAAACTAATATTAAAGCGAAGCATACTAAATACTTTCAAAACAAACCTATTTTTTAATAGTTTATCGTTAAATCAATGAAAATCTTACCGTTTCACTGATTTATGTCATAGAAAAAGCCTTCGATCGGCCTTGCATAAATGCCCTGACGGTCATTCATGAACGAAAAAAACGCCGCCCGACCGGTATGGACACTATTAGTTTTCCAGAGGACTTGCCAGTAGAACGCCAAGTCATCGACATCCCTGAGAAAGATAAAACCTGCCCAAAAACAGGCAAGGAACTGACCAAAATTGTCGAAGAGGTAACTTCTAAGTTAGCTCACAGGTCTGGCAATTATTTCATCAAGCAGATTGTCCGTCCCAAATATGCGGTTCTTCTGAAAAATTATACCCAGCATTTTTTGGCATGTTGGATAATAATGTTGCTGAAAGCGCCTTGCGACCTCTGACGCTCGGCTATCTATTGAATATACCCCTCAAGTGCCACGACTGAAGAAAGTAGCATAAAATAAAAGGGCAGACTAGACGACAAAAGACCTTCATTCGCAATAGATCAAAATAAGAACTTTCCTTATAATTTTTCCTTGGCAAGGAGCAAGAATGCAAATGGATGTTGAAACAAATAATTTATTAGAAAAGCTATTGATTGGCGAGATCGAATCGCTTTCCAAAGGGGATAAGGATAGACTTTTAACGAACAAGCAAGAAGTCACCAATTGCCTGATTGCACTATTTGCTAAAGAAATCTCTTCTCTTGAGCAAGAAAATAGATGTGAAAATCCTCAAGCTCTGTTTTTCGGATTGCATCTTGCTGGGTTTCTTGAGATCTCTGCAGCTTACGAATGGTTGCGTAAACTCTGCTATCTTCCAGAAGCTACGGTTGATGAATACCTAGGCATTGATTTTATTACAGATGAGCTGCCTTATTTATTGGCTAGTACAATGAATCGATGGGAAGAGCTGAAATCTGAGATTGAAAGCGCAACAATCGGAGAATTTGTTCGAAGTTCCTGCCTTAATGCTCTTGTTTTTGCTTCCGTAAAGGGAACCGTTGAACGTGCAGAAATTATTCATTACTTCAAAAGTTTATTTTTCCAAATTTTAAATGATGATCTAGACGATATTTTCCTTACAACTAGTCTTGTCTCATCTTGTTGCGATTTTTGGCCTGGTGAGTGTTTTGAAGAAATTAAAGAGGTTTTTGGATTGAATCTAGTTGACGAGTCGGTCTGTGATATCTCCTCAGTTTATGAAGATCTGGCGAAAGGAAAAGAGTACTGTATCCAAAAACTTCAAAAACAGATTCAAGAAAGCAATTTTTGGGAGCCATTGCCACCTTCTGATTTATTGAATCAAGAAACAATCTTTGAGAAAGGTGCACCTTTTTTTGAAGCAGTTGAAAAAGCAAAAATGTTTCGCGTCAATTAAAATGGCAGGTCAACGACAATTAGGATGGCATATAATGCATCCCTTTCTTTTTGAAAGTTTTCGTCTGATCCTTAAGCGTATTAAATCTCTTCTTTCTCTTCACCTCAGTAATGCTTTTTTC
>JAJTHR010000303.1 GCA_021298935.1 Parachlamydia sp.
ATAAATTTGACTTGTGATCACCTTCATCTTTAAAAGATCTCTCCTTGTTGATATTCAAAGATATCAACTTCGAAAAGATCTTTTAAATCTGAAGCGCTGACAAGTCAACTTTATGGTTTTATTTTTGGGAAATGGTATTACTTACACAATCGCTGCAATTAATGGGGATCATCAAGAGTGGGGATTAGAAAGGATAAAAAATTTTCAGGTCGACCAAATCCCTGGCTGCTGGACAGGCGATGATGTTAAATGGAAAGAAATCCTTGATCACTTCAAAGTAAAAAAAGCAGAGGTGATTATTCCCCACTGGGCTAACGAGCCTTAGCTCTTTAGGCAACTCTTAAATCACAATTGTACGGGTTATATCGGTACAATTACCTAATTGGTAACGAAGTTACCAATGTTTGCTAATCTTTGCGCTCTTTTCATCTTATGTTGCTTCTTTGCGTTTCAAAAATAAAGAGCACATATCAGCCTACTCGAAATTAAGCTATAACGATCGATTGCCATTGGAATTTCATTAAGTTTAAACGCAAAGAAGCAGCAGCAGCACAAGATCAAATTCATTTATACCATTTATCAGAAATAAAGCTCGTCAATTGGGCTAATATAATGAGGTGATTTGCGACAATCATTTTGAAGCTTATATCTTTGAATATAAGTGAGAAATGATTGCTCGGAAAGCGACCATTAGAATAGCTTAAGTGATGAAGTTTATTTTTGATAGATGGTATCAGCATGCATTTACTCTGCGCTCTCCTGCCGCTTCTCTGCGTTTAAAAAAGTAGGCGCCATTAATAAATAGCGCCTTAAAAAGGAGCAACTGCTTCGTTTCCAATCAAGGTGTTAAGCCTTGGCAGGCTGTAAGGGGGGCGCCTGTGTGTCCCTTGAGGCTTCGCCAAGCTCTTCGCGCCCCTGGTCCCCGATCATCGAAATGAACTGCTTCCCGAGGGAGCGCACGGCTATTATCCAGCCCACGATCACAAGCATCAGAATGACCGCCACGTAAGGAGCGCTCGAACTGACTGTGGCAAAAATCAGCAGCAGGCTCTGATGGATAAGCGAACCGCCTGACTTGCCCAAACGGGAACCGACGCCATCGATGGCCGCCTTTCCCTGCAGCTTACACTCATGTCCAAGGGGAATAAATGCCATTTCTTTGGTGGAGTCAAAGACAGAGTATTTGCACGCCTTGCTAAGGCAAACCTGAGAGGCTCCAAAAAAGACAGAAATCACAAGCGGGGTGGTCCCGATAAGGGCATAAACCGGATCTGCTAAATCATTTCTGAACAGCATGAAAGCGAAGAAGCCGGCGCTCGTGACGAGCATGATCATGGGAGTAATTAAAGCGGTCCTCGTCCAGCCGAAACGGGCAATTAACTGCGCCATGAAAAGGGACGTTAGCGTCGCAATGATCCCGACAGCGGATGTCATCGTGCTCATGTAGCGGTTGTACTCGACAGCCGAAGAATAGAGCTGGCGCAGCTGATCTTTCCACACAATTTCGACCAGGTTAATGACCAGGTTATAAGAAATCACCAAAATCGCGATGCAAATCAAATACTTGGAATTAGACAAATAGGCAAAACTCTCCCAAATCGATGGCTTTTTCTTGGCTTTTTTCTCTTTTCTCGCTAAATGCAGATCGTCAAACTCGGCACCTTTCAATACATGCAGATTCATCCAGCGAAAAATAGCCATTGTCAAAATGCCGCTTGAAATAATCAAAGCGACCAGAATATTCAGAGTTAAGTCCCAATTGTCGTCGTGCGTTAGCATGTTGGCTGTGATTCCCGCCATGACGGCTGCAAAGCTTGCAATAACGCCTAACATACTGTAGAAACGGCGCGCTTCAGTGATACGGGTGATCTCATTAGCGAAACCCCAAAAAATGACTCCTAATACGAGGCTGCCCCACAATTCGCAAATGACATAAAACAGTGTGAAAGACCAGTTGCGGAACATGGCAATCAATCCTTTAAAGCCAGCTGGCAACAAAAGCTCCAATTGATCGCTCAAATGATGTGGATGCAAAACTTCTTTAAGCGGGAATACGAGAAAGGCAAAAAACCCAAAAATCACAAGGAAAGAGGAAATAATAATGTAAAAAACCCTTTCCTGGCTGTAGCGGTTGGATAGCTTGGTGAAAAGGAGCGTCACAAAGATGGCCATAGGGAGAAGCACCCACACTTTAATGAAAGGGATGACTTCTGCGCCGGAAGACTGTGCCGTGATGACGACAGCATCTTTTAAATTTCTTAAAATACTATAATTGAAGCAAATCAGAAAGGCCATCATCATCATGGGAAAAATTTTCCTCAACTCATGACGGTAAATAGGCCAGAAAAATGATCTAAATGGTCCGAATTCAGCTTTTTGAAAAGACATTCAGTGAACCCCTTGTTGCCATCTATTCTATCTCTTTTTTTTAAAAAATTCAATAAATTTATTAATAAATAAATTAAAGCGGAATAATAATCATTACTAAATCGCTTACTAATTATATTGCTTGCTGTTCTTTAAGCAAACTATGTTCTGGTAAAATTTTAACGGGTGAACATATGGGGGTAATGGAGGGCTTAGCCGTTGTTTCAGCATTTGTTAATTCGTTAAATTGCTTTCCTAAGAGTTGGACTGCAATGATCCACACAATAATCACCAGGAAAAGAACTGCCGCTACAAAAGGGGCACTTGCTCCTACACTTGCAAAGAAAAGCAAGAAGGCCTGATGAACAACAGAGCCGCTTGATTTGCCTAAACGTGAACACACTCCATCAATGGCGGCTTTGCCAATCAGTTTTGATTCCGACGATAAAGGAACATAGGACATTTCTTTAGTTGCATCAAAAACGGAGTACTTAGCCCCCCGGCTAAGTATATTTTGAGCGGAGCCAAAAAATACGACAAGCATCAAGGGGGTGGCGCCTGATAGAGCGAAGACAAATTCCGGAGAAAACTTTTTCATGAAGAAGAAAGTAAAAAAGCCCGCCGATGTCACAAGGAGAATAAACGGGGTAATAAGGGCTGTGAAAGTCCAGCCAAATTTGCGGATGGCGTTCCCGGAGACAAAAAGAGAGCTAAGCGTGGCCACAAAACCGATCAAAGAAACAATGTGGTTCATATAGAGAGTGTAATCATTGGGATCGGGATAAAGCTCCTTCACCTGATGCTTCCAAAGGACTTCGGTCAAATTGATGACTAAATTATAGGAAATGACAACAAGAGCGATACAAAGCATGTATTTGGATTTTAGCAAAATGGAGAAGCTTTCTTTTAAGGAAATTTTCTTATCTCCCTTTTTGCGCAATCCAGCAACTGCTGCATCAAGAAAACGATGGTCCGTGAAGACTTTGGTATTCATCCAGCGGAACAGAGCTAGAGTGGCCACTCCGGAGATTAAAATAAGTGATACCATGAGAATCAGCGATTGATACCAGGCATCTGCACTTAAAAAATCCCCTTTCCTTGAAAAATGGCAGCAATAAACCGATGCCTGTCCGGCAATAATACCTGAAAAATTTGCACCTACTCCAAAAAGGCCGTAAAAACGCTTGGCTTCATTTAATTTTGTCACTTGGTTGGCAAATCCCCAGAAAAGGACAAATAACACGGTGCTTCCCCAAAGTTCTGACATGACATAGAAAAGTGTAAAGGTCCAATAGCGAATGATAGCGACCAATCCTTTCCATCCCAACGGGAGAACAGATTCAAGAAAATCAGAAGTGGCATGGGGATGAATCCAATCTCGAATGGGATAAAGGATAAAGGTAAAGATGAAAAAATAGGCTAAAAAGAGGGAAATGACTGTATAAAAAACGGTTTCAAAACGATAGCGATTGGAAAGCCATGTAAAAAAGAGGGTCATTAATACAGCGCCAGGAAACATAGCCCAGACTTTGACAAAGGGAATGACTTCCGCTCCCGAGGACTTTGCCGTGATTAACAGAGAATCTTTCAGAGTCCTTAAAACATTGTAATTAAAAGAAATAAGAAAAAAAATAAGAAGCATTGGGATGAGCTTTTTGAGCTCATAGCGATGAACGGGCCATAAACAGCTCCGCCATGGACTAAATTCAAGGGCCCCCGAAGGTGTCTTTGACATGTCAACCTTTTTATAAAATGGCAAACTTTAAATTCTGAACGAGTTTTATCCACCATTAGCGCCATTGCTTAGAGGGTCTACATAATATGATTTTGTAGATACTCTCTTAGGTCGAGATAGCAAATCATCAAATTAGAAATGAAAGGCGCTTATGCACAATTTACCCAATATTTATACGCTTTTTATTGTATTTATTCAATCGTTTTCACTTGATTTAAAAAAATTTTATATCATATTTCATTTATTATCAAGCTTTTCGCTCGGAAAGGGCCTCGATGCCGGGAAGTGTGCCGTACTCAATAAATTCCAAAGAAGCCCCACCTCCTGTGGAACAATGTGTCATCCGATCGGCCACGCCGGCCTCTTCGAGAGCAGCTATCGAATCACCCCCTCCTACAATTGTGGTTGCAGTCAATTCTGCCAACAGGCGGGCGATGCTTTTTGTCCCCGCATCAAAAGGTGGGCATTCAAACACGCCTACTGGCCCATTCCAGAAAATGGTGCCTGCTTTTTTCAACTCTTTTTGAAATGCTTCGATGGTCAAGGGACCAATGTCGACTCCTTCGAACCCTTCCGGTATCCCTTTTTCAACATTGACGATCATATTTTTAGCATCTGAACGAATAGCCTCTGCCGCTATTACATCGATGGGTAGGACTAATTGGCAACTACTTTCCTCCCTCTTCGTTAACAGCATGCGGGCTGCCTCCACAAACTCTTCTTCGTAAAGGGACCGGCCGATTGAATACCCTTTAGCTTTAAAAAAAGTATAGGCCATCGCTCCGCCGATCAACAATTGGTCGGCTTTTTGCATCAGAGCTTCAATGACTTTAAATTTAGTAGAAATTTTAGCCCCGCCTAAGAGAGCGCAAAAAGGTCTTTTAGGATCAGTGAGAAGGGAGCCAAGATAGGTGATTTCCTTTTCCAATAAGAGGCCTGCCGCTGCTCTACCGGGAAAATGCCTGGCAATCAAAACTGTACTTGCATGGGAGCGATGGGCGGTTCCGAAGGCATCGTTGATATAAATCGTTCCCAGCTTGGCTAACGCTTCAGTAAATCCCGGTTCTTCCTCAGGCTTTTCCTCCCCTTTGTGAAAACGGAGATTTTCCAATAGGAGAACTTCTCCTTCATTTAATTCACGAACCATCGTTTCCACTTGAGGACCGACACACTCTTCAACAAATTTTACCGGTCTTTGTAGAAGTTCTGACAAACGGTCAGCACAGGGCTTTAACGAAAAATTTAAGTCTGGCTTTCCTTTTGGCCGGCCAAGGTGGCTCATTAAAATGACGCTCCCTCCCCCGGTTAAGATCGACTGAATGGAGGGTAGAGAGGCTTTAATACGCGTGTCATCTTTTATTTCCTGTTTTTCCATGGGGACATTGAAATCCACTCGCATCAATACTTTTTCCCCTTTAAGCGGCACATCAAAATTGGATAATTTTTTAAACATATAAATCCTTTTTTTCTATTTGGTATAAAAAATGCACTTTGATTTGTCAACAAGATAATTTTTCGAACTAATAAATTATTAATAGTTATATAATGTAATTAGGAATATTTAAATAGAGACATTTTAATATGAACTCTTTTAATTCAAATAAACTAAAAGTTTCCCAATTTATTGGTCAATCAAGGGTTGAAGACGACGGTGAAACTAAATCATTGGTGGTTGGACAATCCAATTTTAAAGGCAAAACTGAGGCCGTATTTGCAAAAGCCTTAGGTAAAGTTGTTTCAGTTCTCAATCGAACAGAAAATGAAAAAATTAAAAATATCAATTCTCATTTTATTGCATTTTTAGAAGCGCGTGATGAATTGATTAATGAGCATAATTTAATTATTTTAAACAGCAAAGTTTTTCTAAACATGTCTGAAGAGGCGCATTTTAATGAAATGAAAGAAATGCATTCTGAGCAAATGAATAAGAGTAAAAACCTTTCCAATTTGTCCCTTTTTTTTCTAAAAGGAATTCGCAGACAGTTAAATGAAGCAAAGGGAATGCAAAGAGAGGTATTGGCAACCAAAATAACTGAACGAATTGAAGAAAATATTAATAAATTGAATCATTCTAATCTTAGACCAGAAGACATAAAGGGCATAAAAAAACAAATTGCTTTTGACAGACAGGTTGTTGAAACACTGCTTGCAGCAGATTCAATGAAACTTGCGGAAGGAAAGGCAAAAGAAATTTATAAAGCCGGGCCGTTCACTGCCAAACAGTTGGATGACCCTGATCTACAAGATGTGATTTTAGTGGCTAAAAACGAGTTTGGCAGACAAGAGGAACTTGACCGCGAAACGCGTCATGCAACCAGGGCAAATGAATATGTAGCTAAAAACCAAGGAGATGGGGTCGAAACAAATATCGTTAAAATGAGGCCGGTGGCACCTGAAGATCCCGAATATTCTCCTGGACAATCCAAGATTCGCTCGGATGAGGCAGACGGAGATTTAAAAGATCTCTTTAAAAATGGTTTTACCTTTGAGCAATCATTTGAAATGGCATTTCAGGTTTTAAATGGAATGTCCAATTTGCATGAAGCAGGGTTGCTTCACGGGGATATTAAGGATGACAATATTCTCTTTTTTGAAAAAAATGGCGAATACATCATGCGTGTCACTGACTTTGGCAAAACAAAAGAATTTGAAAAAGGAGAATCTTTCATCTATCAGGGAAACTACCGATTTGCCCCCCCTGAGGGACGTTTGAGTGAAAAAGGAGAAGTTTTTAGTACCGCTCTAATGATGATTCGGATACTTGAAAACGAATTGCTCCAAGATGGTAAAAAAACTGTCATAGACCCGACGCACGTTGATGACCAAGCGCATCAAGGCGACCGGACAGGCATTGAATTATTTTTAATTATGAATAAGGACTGCTCTCAAAATGAAAAAACCTCATTTAAGCCCTATGTTAAAGTGGTAAAAAACGAATTGCGCTCTTTTTTTGGACTTAAAAGTAAACCTAAGCTCCAGGCAAATGAAAAGGAAATTCAACGCTATATTAATAGCTTGATTGAACAACTCTCAAAAAAACACCCCGAAAATAGCACTCAGATAAAGCAAATGGGAAATTTGCTTATCGACATGACACGCAATGAAAGCCAGCGCATGGAACATTTGTCGACTGCAAAAGCAGAATTTAAGAAAATTATGGAAAGAAATTCTTAATATAATATTGATGGATAGCGTGATTATCCGTAAGTTCCGGATGAAAAGAGGCTCCTAAGTGTCTCCCTTGCCTGACAAGAACCGGCTTTCCTTCCCATTCTCCTAAAACTTCCACACTTTGTCCCATTTGGCAAATTTCAGGGGCGCGAATAAAAAATCCGGGCACCCTTATTTGCTCATTTTTAAAACAAATAACCAGCGGCGTTTCAAAAGACTCTGTCTGCCTGCCATATGCGTTGCGTCTGACCGTAATATCCAGCAAATTGAAAGGTTTTGCAGAGGAGCCTTCAATATCCTTCGCCATCAAAATCAAACCGGCGCATGTGCCAAAAACAGGTTTTTGAGAAGCAAAAAGGGCAATTTCATCCTTCAGTCCGCTAAATTCCAAAAGCTTGAATAGGACGGTCGATTCTCCTCCGGGCAGTATAAGGCCGTCGCATTCTGCCAAGTCCTCTTTTTTCTTTACAAGCTTTGAGCGTACATTTAATTTTGTCAGCATCTCCTGATGCTTGGAAAAATCTCCCTGTAAAGCCAATATGCCGACCAGCATTTACCAACCACGTCCTGCAAGCAATTCTTCTTTACTCAGCTGGCGGATATCCATCCCCTTCATCGGGCTTAGCAAGCCTCTCGAAATCTGGGCAAGCATTTCAGGGTCTTTAAAATACGTTG
>JAJTHR010000252.1 GCA_021298935.1 Parachlamydia sp.
ATAAATTTGACTTGTGATCACCTTCATCTTTAAAAGATCTCTCCTTGTTGATATTCAAAGATATCAACTTCGAAAAGATCTTTTAAATCTGAAGCGCTGACAAGTCAACTTTATGGTTTTATTTTTGGGAAATGGTATTACAAATTATATTTGCCATAAATGCAAGCATCATCTTGTTGGAAACAATAAATTGATAGTATGTTTGAAATGGCTTTTAAAAGAATTATTGACGATATTGCTATTTCTTGTTAAAAAAAATGCTTACCAAAAAAATGGAGGCGTTTTTTATGAAATCTTCCGATCTATCCCCTGATCATTCCGATAAAATTTCAAGAGGCCCAATTAAAAAACCAAGCGAGGAACCAGAGGTTTTTTGGATCAACGGCTCTGTTTTTTCTGAAGATTCCCCTAAAGATTTATCTCTGAATCATGATGAATATCTTTACGGGGGACCGGGCAAATGGCCACATCATTAAAAACCACCAGTAAAAAAAATTCATCCATTTCTATGAGATTTTCTCAAGCTATGTCAATCGTGGCGCCACAACGATGGTTGCAAAACCTATTCCGCCATGGAATCAATTAAATGAAGACTATTGCATCACAAGCAGCTTTGTGTTGGACCAGTTTTTTACCGATATCGCTCGTATCGGGGGGTATCGGTTGGCTGCCGAGAAAGCACAGGAAATTTATGCGTTGGAAGGAAGTAAATTAGAGATTTTGCGGCCGATCTTGGCTGACGAGTTATTGGCAGCGGAAATGTTGGGAAAATTTTCCGACGTCAACTTTACTGATTGCATCTCTTTTGCACTCATGAATGCTCACCAGATTCCTTTTAATAACGATTTTAAAATTTTTAAATACTTCAATTATATTGACAGCTGTTTTTTTATTAGGGATAATATTTTCATTGATCCGATGCCTTCAAACTTCAATTTTCGCAATTCCGTTTTTATCGATACGAGTGCATTCCTGGCCGGATCGTTTAAAAAGGACCAGCATCATGAGGACGCTTTGAAGGCATGGAAGTCAATCAAGCAAGAAAAAATTCAATGCTATACGAGCAACTTTGTTCTGGATGAGTTTTTTACTTTGCTTGCTAAAAGGGTGGATCATGTAACTGCTTCTAAACAAGCTAAAGCTCTTCTTAATAGTTCTGACATAAAGATAATGCGTCCCACAAGGGAAACAGAGGTCAAAGCTTCCAGTTTTTTTAACCTTTCTGCAGGGAGCAAAATTAGTTTTACTGACTGTGTTTCTTTTATTTTAATGGAAGAATATCGGATCGAGCGTGCCTTTTCATTCGACAGCGATTTTGAAAAGCCTGGGGGATTTCACATGTATCCTGAAACAAAAGGAAGTAGAAATAGGAATGTCTGATAATGGGAAATAACTACAAATATCCTCGCACACCGCATCTTCCCTGGTCTCCGGGGAGGTCAAGCGAGGATGATCTCGTTTTAAAAGATACCTACCAGTTTTTTGGCAAGCAAGTGATCGTGACTGAAAAATTAGACGGGGAAAATACAAGCATGTACAAGGATTACCTGCATGCTCGCTCCATAAATTTTAAATCCCATATTTCAAGGGATTGGATAAAAAAAATGCACAGCCAGCTAGCTCACCTTATTCCAGAGGGTTGGAGATTATGTGGGGAAAATTTGTATGCCAGGCATTCTATAACCTACACAAGCCTGGAGAGCTATTTTTACTTATTTTCTATCTGGAATGAAAATAATGTCTGTTTGGATTGGCAGCAAACGCTTGAATGGGCTGAATTACTAGGATTAAAAACGCCCCAAGTCCTTTATCAAGGGAGCTGGGATGAAAGAAAAATAACAAATTTAGCTAAAACGCTGAATACAAATGTTTGTGAAGGGTATGTCGTACGAACCGCCTCACATTTCTCTTATCATAATTTTGGCCAGCATGTCGCTAAGTGGGTAAGGAAATCACATGTGACAACAGATGAGAACTGGATTCACCAGGCGGTCATTCCTAATATTTTAAAGCGCTGAGCGTAGGGGCTCCCAAATCCAATAGCTCTTCCAGATGATCCAAAAGCTCGATAATTCCCTCTACGCTATTATGTTTTAACGTTAGTCTTATTTTATGAAAAATACACTGATAATCGGCATATTCTTTATAATGTGTTTCCACTTCTTTTTCTAACCGGTCTAAATAGAGTCCCATTTCATAGGGAATATCTGTTATTTCCTGAAAATTTTCCGCAAGAGCGGAGGGCTCTTGCGAAAGGATAGCTGTTTCACTTTTTTGCCTTCTAAAAAAATTCTCGACGATTAGCTCGTCCATCTTTTACCCCTACTGAAACTTGGCAAATAATTTTAAACATCCGAAAGTCACGGCAAAAAGGGCAAATGAAAGGCTGTAGCAATGCCATTTCTTTATCCACGATTTTTTTTGCGTTTCAAGGGTGTGCTGCGCAGCAGCTTTCTTCTTTGGCGGAATGAAAACAGGCACCTTGTCTTTCAGCATATCCAAATATTTGGCAATTTGTGTTTTGGAGTCCTTGTACTTACCCTGAAATCCTCTTTTTAACATGGCATAATAGACTTGGAAGACAATGTTGGGAATATTGGGGTCATCCAAAATATCATCCAAACTTTTAAAGAAAATTTCTCCGGCATTGTAGGAAGAAAAAAAATCTTTTTGCAGCGGAGCCCATTTAATTTTATTTGAATTGTAGTCGTAGGCTTGCATCTTTTCATCAAGTGCCGCCACAATAGGGAAAAGTACAAGAGAAGCCTGGTACTTGTCCATTCGTTGTTCAAGACCCGATCGAAGGGTTTCTAGGGTATTCGTCATTTTATCCCTTGAGCGGTCCATATCTTCTGTATGCATGGGGCTTTTTTCGAAGACCCCCCTTTCCTTATCCAGTTCGTTAAGAAAAAAGGAAATCTCTTGCCAGTAGAGATAGTTCATTTTTTGTTCCTCTTTTAAAGATTGTGGGTTTTTTATTTCTTGGAAAATGGACTTTCGTTTCAACTTCGAAACTAGAGAGCCAGCAATTTAACAAATCATTGACATATTTAAAAAATAGCAGGACAAGCTCCCAGCGCTGCCCTTCTAAATCTTTTAGGAAAAATTCATATTCAATCAAGGCATTCATTTGATTTTGATTGTAACGTTCATTGATCCTAAGTTCTTTTATCAACGAGGGGATGGCATCAAAATGACTATTATACAAATTTTTCATTGTATTCATGATGAAAATAATTTCGTTGGTTGACAGCCGGTTTTGATTTTTTAATGATAAAATGCGAATCAAAAAATTGGGGTCATCTTCAAGGGTTGTCTCATAGCGATGCATGGATCCTAAAAGGCGCGCCTGGATGCCAAGTGACTGGACTTCTGAAAAAATGAGATCAAGCTCATCATTAATGTAATCGGAAAACCAGGGCTGTGTCCAGAGGGCCTCTGTCATGACGGTCTTAGGCTGCTGAAAGGCATTCGGTAAATTCAGCACCATTTCATTTGTAAAATAATCGACTTCGTAAGAACTCTCACCATGCATGCTCAAGAATCCGGGGGCAATCGTTTTTGTTCCGACCGATAGCACTTCCGAAACATGCAGGACAGTATGGAGCTTAAATTTATGAATAGGTTCGGGATGCATCAGGGGATAGCTGTCTTTTGTGCCATCATCAAAAAGGGGTTCTGCAAAGCTTTTTTTCAGATTGATGATGGGAACGGCATAGGGGATGAAAGATTCGCCATTCAACCGCATTGACTCAGGCCATTTGTCATTCAAATCAAACAGCAGAGTAAACGACTTCCAGCGCTTTCCTGAAGGGGGAATTTTTAAATTAATAAATAATTCCTGATGTGGAAAATGAAGAAGGGATCGCAGCTGCTCAATCACATGGCTAAAGACCTTCCTCTCCTGGCTGTCATAGCCATACTCAATGATGCAATCTTTTCCTTTTGCATTTTTATCTTTGCCGTCATCGTAAAAGACATGAACCCTTTCTAAAGCATATTGAAGGGCAAATGAAACGCTTAAGGAGGAAAGAAAGCTGTTGAGGTGATTGATATAAAGCCGGAAGGATCCAATTTCATCCGTATTGATATGATGGGAAGCAAATTCGATTGCAAACTGCCACCCCTCGCCTCCGCGCCTTATAAAATCATGGCTTTTGATCGAGAAAGGAAAAATAGAAATCGTATCCAGTGTTTGAAATACAGCCTTTAAATTATTTTTGGTTTTGAAAATGAGCTCGGAACCGGCCGGTACCACCACCTTTTCGGGGAAGCGAATGGAGGGCTTCATTTGAAGCATTCCAAAAGCGGGTATGGGGTTGATCAGGTAGGGGAAATACTGCCTGAACAGGCACTGGTGGATGCGCACAATTTTTTCTGTGCCTTGCAACCTGGCACGCGCCCCGAAAAAAGCCAGCGATTCGATCAGCCGTTTTGTATAAGGATCATCGGTATCGACGGGTGTTTCACCAAACATCGATATATGAGAAGCTCTGAATTTTTCAATCTGCTGCATCTCTTCTAAATAAGCCTGATAGATTTTATTTTCAGAAGCGGTTTTCATGTATTCAATTTAAAATTATTTTTTTTAAGGGAATTATAGCGGGTCTTCAATATCAATCAATAAAAAATTTAGTTGCGTTAAAACTTTTAATTTATTAAAAATTTTCCTAGCTAAAATTATTTACCAGAACAAAATGAAAAAAATGTTTTGGTACCCTCACCCCAGGAATTAGAAATGAAGACAATTTCTAGACCCTTTTTTAAGATGTTCTTTTTCTCTCTCTCCTGTTTTGCATTTAACCATGCGGATGATCTCCAGTGGAAAGGGGCGAATGAATCGTATTTGGAGAACGTGTTAGGGGGAGGAGTGACTTTTTTGGAAGATAAGTTTTCCTATGAACCGAAACCTCAAAAATTTAATCCTTACGACCGGATTTTTTTCACGAACAATTCCTCTGAAAAAACAATTAAAGGATTTAAGGCAACTGGCGCTGAAATTGCTTTTGGATCTTTTATCTTTCACGGCGATAAGGAATTATCAATCGACCTGGCAAACAAAAATACCCTCTCTCTTTATCACAATAAGGGAGTTGTGAATTTGGGAGCCCAGCCGGTTATTTTTCATTTGGACCAAGGAGCGACCTTAAATTTTTGCGGCACTTGCTCGGATAATCTAGTAACAACTTTTGAAACACCTGTTCACTACCAAGTGGATAATGGGGCAAGCATCCACTTTAGCGGGCAATCATGTACAGGACCTGCGCAATTTCATTTGAATCATAGCCATTTGATCTTTTCAGGACACTCAAATGGAGAGAAGGCCGCTGTTCATTTAGGCAATCATTCGACACTGAATATATCCACAACTAACAGCGCCCATTCTTTGAATTCAATAACAAGTGATTCTACCTCGCTTCTTCAATTAAATAATGCCTCATTAAATTTGGGAAATGCAGGCACGGATGATGTGTTAAATGGAACAGTCAGCGGGAATGCTTCCTCTTATTTAGTTAAACAAGGATCTGGCACACTCTCTTTAAAAGGTGATTGTCAAAGCTTTTCCGGTACAATTGTCGCAGCCAATGGAAAAGTCATTCTTGAAAAAAATTTAGGGGGGAATGTTGAGGTTGGGAAAGCGGTATTTGAATTTGATGATAAAGCAAATGCCGGTTCAAACATCATCAATGTCACACAGGGCCATGTGGTATTTAAAAAAGAAAGTACTGCGGGAATTTCTCAAATCAATGTCAGGGATGGGGGAATAGCCTTTCAGAATCAGGCTCAAGGTGGGCAAGCTGTTTTGAGCCTAGGGGAAAATTCGACATTATCACTGGATCAAAATAATTCACTAGGCGCGTTGAATAGTGATCAAGGTTCCTCTACTTTTTTAAATTCTTTTGCTTTGACACTTGGGAGCCAGGGTCATGAATGCAGATTGGCAGGAGAGATAATTGGAAACCCTGAATCAAAATTAATCAAGGAAGGAATGGGGACGTTGTTTCTCCATGGAAATCATGCTTCATTTTTTGGCGATACTGTCATTAACGGAGGCATCCTCGCCTTGTCGGGGGGGCACTTAGGTGGTAACCTCATTGCCAATCAGGCAACACGAGTGGTTGGAGCTGGTTCAATTGCAAAGAATCTGATTAATCAGGATGGATGGATTGCGTTGAATGCGAATGAAAACCTCACTATAGGGGGGGATTTTTTTCAAAGCGAGAAGGGAGAATGCCATCTGCAAATGAATAGAAAAGGGGAATGCAGCCGTATTGCAGTGGGCGGTACTGCCTCTCTCAATGACAGCACACTTAAGATAAGCGGTGATTTTCGCCTTTGCTGTCCCTATGTCATCCTGGATGCGAATAAAATTGACGGGAGCTTTGGGGAAAGTGATTTGGTAAAACTCCCATCTACCATTGAATTGTTGAAAAATCTGGAAACGGCCGAGAATCGGGAAAAAATGGTCCTAAGGTTTGTTCCCCATCTTGATCGGGAAGAATTGTCATCCACACAGCAAAGTATTGCTCTTCAACTTAAAAACATTAACTCCTTAAGTGATGAGCACGAAAAATGTCTGCTTGGATTCCTCCAGCTAGAGGAAAAAGAGATCCCGCATGCATTAGATCAAGTATCTGGCGATACTTATACCCATTTTTTTCTGGCTAATGAGCGGGCGACTGGACAGTTTATTCGACGGCTCTATACACCTTTACGTGCGATTTCAATTGACCATGATTGCGAAGAGCTGTGCATGAACCAATCCATTGCTTGGGGCGATGTGGAAGCCGGTAAAACATTTAAAAATGGAAAGCATGGCTATAGCATGCTTGAATATAACATGACAGCAGGCGTTCAGCGCTCCATGAATGATTGGCTGACCGAAAGCTGCCCTTTATCTGCTTTGATCCCCTGCGACTGGCTTGTCGGTTGGACGGCGGGTTTGGCAGGGAGCTACTCTTATCTAAGCTATGATTTTGATCATGACGATGAAGCCCTTTTACATGATACAAAAGGAGCCATTTATGCGCTTCTCACTAAATCCATGTACTATGTCCTGACTGACTTTATTTTTGGCTATACCACAGGTCATTTGGACAGGTCGATTAAGTGCGGATGCCTAAATGAAAAATCCCACGGAAATGTGGACATGTTCAATGCCAGTTTTTATGGCGAATTGGGGTTAAACAATATTTTTTGCTGCAATTTGAGCATCCAACCCTTTGTTGGGATTGAAACAGGATATTTTAACCTGCATGGGTGCAAAGAGCATGGAGCTAAATATTTTGATCTGAATGTAAAGGGGCAGGCTGAATGTCTAACCACAAGTTATCTCGGACTTCATATATACAATTTTTCAAATGACGATTGCGCTTGGGGATTTTCTGCGGACTTTATTTGGAAGCATTTGTTTGAGCCGGATATTCACTTGGACCATCAATTTGTTTGCTTTGGCGATAAATTTTCAGTTTCAAGTCATAAAGCTAGCTTGAATGGATTAGTCGGTGCATTCACTTATTTTCAGCGTCTCAGTCATTCATGGATCATTAATGCCGAAATTTCAGGGGAAGTTTGGGAAAATTATTCCAATTTTTATTTGTCGGCCGGGTGTTCGTATAAATGGTAAAAAAGAAAATTTCGAAAATTCCAACCATTAGGATATTGCTATGAAATTTCCAAAGTTTCCTAAGTTGTTTAAATTTCCCAAATTAAAGATGCCTCAATGGCCGGGAAAATTAACACTTCCAAAGTTTTTTCGAAAAACGGATTCATCAAAATCTTTTTATCATGCCTGGAAGATGTTTATTGGGCAGATTCCGCGTGAGTCAAGAATTATCATTAATTCGTATCAGCATTTTATCGTCCTGGGAAGCTCAAAAAGCGGTAAGACAGAACTTATCAGAGGCCTGATTGAACAGAGCCAAGATCTATATCCTTTCGACACCTCGTATACAGCCGAGCAGGATATCCAATTTTATCTGGGGCCCAATCAAGTCATTCAGGAAATTTCTTTTGCCGCTTTAGAAGATAAATCGATTTATGGAAGAAGAAAAACGATTAAATTATGGAAAAAGCTGTATGTTCGCAGAGACCCTATCATCATCATTGCATACGACTGTTTGGCCACTCAAAACCTGCGGGATTTAAACCGCCTTGCCCAATTGATTGCAGGTAAAGCCTCTCTTCTTTCTGAGATTATCAAGAAGCCTCTTAAAGTCCGCATTGCATTGACGCATTTGGATCGCATTCCGGGCTATCTTGAATTTGCCCGTTTCCTTAAACAGGAAAATCTGACTTTTGAAATCAGCCTTGCCACCGATTTTGAAAGCAATGCTTTGGAAGCGGCCCTGAAGAAGTTTTTTGAAGATTTTGTCACTTTAATGCTTACCTCTTCATCCAATCGCGATTTTACACAAATGCTTGCCTTTTCAAAAGACATGCCTTCCCATTTTAACTCGCTAGAAGAGTTTTTACGCGCACTTGTCTCAAGGGTTTCCTTTGTTAATTCCATTGAATTGGACACTCTTTCCTTTACAACCAATCAGGAATCGAGCACCTCCTTCAATGCATTTCAATGGGTCAGGCTGCCTTCCATGGAAATATTTTTCCGTTATCCGCTGCTTAAACACCAATTGGTGGCTGCAGGCTTATGCCTTGCATTGATCAGTCCTCTATTTTATTTTTTCTATACTGAAAAAAAAGAACTTAACTTATCAAAACATGGCTTAACGCAATTGAAGCTTCATAACATTGATAAGTTTGAAACTGAAATCGTGCCCACTTACGTCAAAACATTTGAAGATCGGGATAATGGCGTTCTTGCTTATCTGACCCCCAGTTTTTTAGGCGACCAATTGAAAAGCGCTTCAAATCGTCTGGCTGAACGTATGAGAACGCGCTATATCGAACAGGAATACCGCAAAGCAGTCCTTGAAAACGAAGGGGATTTGAAATGCCTTTATTTCAATGCCGTTTTTGTTGCGACAGCTGATAATGACATGGGAAAATTCATTTTAGAGCATTCTAAAAAAATCGCCTCTTCACTGAACTTGAGCGAAGATATTTTAAAGGCTTATATCCACTCCTGCCATAAAGTGAATGAAAAGCAAAATGCCCTCTTCGATTTCCCTAAAGCCAATCCCTTTATTCCGTTCACAAGCTTTACACCCTGGATCAGTTTTTTCAATAAAATCGAAGAACTCAGCGACCAGCAAATTTATGGAGAAGAAAATTTCGAAGACATTATTCTGCAGTCACGCCTCTTAAAGCTAGCTGTCGACCGTCTTTCAAAGGACCCGCTTATCCATCCGGTCGCCTCGATGCTCGAAGAGGAAACAGCAGTTGATGAATCCAACCAAAATATTCAGGTGATCAGTTGGATAGGGGAAAACGCCCCTTGCTTGCTGAACTTTTTTCAATTCATTCAGGAAAGCTCAACAGTCCCTGTTGAAATCGAAAATATGAATATTGCGCAATTTTTTGCAAAAATCCGCCAGATGTCCTCCATTAAAGATAAGCAAAACCAAACGTATAATTTTTCTACATTAGGAGGACGGCCGCGTTTTTTTCACACTAAGCTGTGGATTGATTTGGTGGTGGCCCATAATGTCGAGAAGGCCATCCAAAAATACATTGCCCTCAACCATAATTCGGGTGGAGAAGTATTCTTCAGGAATACAAACGAGGGACAAGAGCCTGCCCAGCCTCTCTTTTTGGGTCATTTCCCTTATTTTCATGATAAAGTGAACATCCCAGGCCGCTATACGCATCTGGAATATGAAAACAAGGTCCGTTCCACTGCTGAAAAGCTTGCCCACTGGGTGGATAATCTGACAGTCAATCCTGAGGATAAAAAAAGATTTACCACCTTCCTTGTGCATGAGGTGATTGACTATGTGAAGAAATATGAGAACCATTATGACAAATATTTCGAGCAGTGCAGTATTCAAAATGTCTCTTTGCAAAACTTGAAAGGCACTTTAAGGGAAATTGCACAGGATTCATCCAGCTTTCACGACTTTCTGAAGTTCGTACGGCATCAGACCAGCGCTTTTTCAGGCCCGGTGATTAATTTAAGAAATATCAAGGATCTTAACCATTTTGATTTTTTAAATAAATTATTGACGGTGGATAAAGAGGAAGCCCCTTACGCTAAATACCAAAAATTAATGGGTGAGCTAGCTTATGAGCTCGACAGGGATCTTAAAAATTGTGAAAATGATCCTTACCCGCTGCAACCCTATTTGTCGAATATTGCCAAAGTGAGCGCCGATATTTTGCAAAGCAATGCCAAATCCTACTCAAAAAAAGTGAAAGATTGTCTGAATGAAATAGGTGTGCCGGAAAATTATCAAGCCGTCTTCCTAAAGCCAATTCAACAACTTTATAAATTGGGTGTGCCCGACTTAAAGAAGTGTGTGGAAGAGAGCTGGAAATCCAAGTTTGAGCCTGTGATCGATGAGCTTTTTGCAAAGTTTCCCTTTAATAACGAAAGCTCTGACACCATGTCTTTGGATGAATTGGAAGCCACTCTCAATCCTCAATCTCCTTTTTATAGAACGATGAAGGAAGTGATGGGAACCTGCTGCAAAAATAACGAGGGAACCTGGTCCCCCATTGAATCGGAAGATTTGAAGCTTAATGAAGAGATGCTTGCCAAGCTCAACCAAGCGCAAAGAATTTCTGACTTATTGTGGGATAAGGAAGGGAATAAGCAGCCCATCAATCTGTCAATTCAAGCCATTCCATTTAAGAATAACCCGCAAGATAACCCCATTGTTGTCCTCTCTTATTTTATTTTAGGAGATCAATCGATTCGCAACCTCAATCAGACGCCTGTGTGGCAGCCATTGAAAATTGAGTGGTGGAAGAAAATTAATAGTTCTGTAGGCGTCGAGTTGATGAGCAAGTACACAAATAGCAAATCGTACAAATGCCTGCAGAAAATCAATTTTGACTGGAGCTTTTTTGAACTCTTAAAAGAGCCTCATCTGGAAGAAGAGGGGAATGTCTTTACATGGAGTATCCAGGGAGATGGCTCTGAAAATTACTCCATTTCCTTCTTATTCGATAAGAATCCTAAAAAAATATTATTGAGTGCAAAATGATGCAAAAACTTGCCATTCTCCTTATGGTTTTGATGAGTAGCTGTACAGTCCAGGACTTCAGCGACAATATTGTATCCAATGTGCCTATTGTGAATTACTTTGCAGGATGCAATTACTGCACTGTTAAAATAAGAAGCAGCAAAAATACAAATTGCGGCGCACCCTTTTATTTAATTGTAAAAGAAACCAATTTTCCCACGTTTCTGTCTGAAGATTATCCGCAAATTGCAAACATGCTGAACCATCCGCCTGAAGGGGATCCTTGTTTTGGCACTTATTGCATCATTCCGGGAAAAGATCAAATGTTTACTGTGGAGAGGCCTCAAGGAGCATGTTCGCTCGGTTTTTACTTTCTATTCACCGAGCCCGGGAAAATTTGGAAGCAGATTGTGGAGATCATTGATGGGGCTCCAGTGATAAGAATCGTATTAGATGGCAATGAAGTAATATCCATTGGATGATACATGAAAAAAGTCTTCCATTTTGACACATTCATCAAGCAATGGTGGTCGGGCAATGCAGCCCCTCTGCCTTATGATTTAGAAGAATGGATTAAGAATAGTTATGTAAGTCCTGAGGATTTTTGGGAGGAGCTGTTCTCGCAGCAAGAGCAGCTGCTTCCTCCTTCGCAAAGTCAGTTGGGGGAAACTTATGATTTCTATCATGATTGCATCACCCGGCACCTTAAAAAAAATCCTTGCGCCATTTCCTTTTACAACGGGGATAAGTATCCTGACGTTTGGTCATATGAAAGAATCCACACTTGCGTCAATTACCATGTGGAGGAATGGGCGCATGATCAGCTAAAAAGCGGGGAGCTGATTGCCATCGTGGGTGAGCCCGGTATTCATTTGACTTTAGCTCTTTTTACATCACTCCGTTTTGGCTTAAAAATTTGTTTTCTACCCACTAACAGTCCATTACTGGGGAAGGGACGGATCATCCAGTTCCTCTCCGAACTTAAGCCTCACTATATTGTGACACAAGATCCTGACTTCTTAATCAATGGAATTCAAAGGCTCCCGATTAACGAAAAAAAAACGGATGAACAAACCCACGCTCCCTTTTCTTTTTCCTACTCAGCCTCAAGTGATCTACAGATCACAGTTTCTCTTCTGGAGCAAGAAGAGCTTAAGCTTGTTCCCTTAAGCGCCCATCAAGCCTACTTAAATGCGCTGCGCGATGCCTTATTGACATTCAACTTGGTTCAGCACACTCATTGGGCAGCTCCTTTAGCATGTCCCTTTCGCACAGAACCCTGCAGCACTTTTACTCATTTTTTAAGCGGGGCCACACGTCTTCATGTGACCGAAGGCGCCCTTCAAAAAAATCCCTCCCTTCTTGAAGACGAACGGATACATCTATTAGGACTGAACGAAAGATTGCAAAAGCTATGGGAGAGGAGCGGCGGCTTGCCCGCCCGCTATTTAAAATGGTGTTATAAAGATATTGACAACCCCAAAGGGTTTAACCAGCTCCCTCAATTTAATGTCTGCATGGACAATTCTTCAGGAGGGGCCATTCTGTTTTCAAAACCATCTGCTGATCCCTATAATGTCTACGTCCAACCGACCCTCGGGACGCCTTGGACACTCAGTGATTATAATGGAAGCGGCCAGGAAAGCCTGACAGGATTTGGCATTTTTGAACTGACAGCCCAGACAAGCAAAGGGAATTTGACAGCCACGCAATTCGGCCATCAGTTAATGCTTACAGGTGTTGTGCAGCCCTCCCGTTCGGGTTTGAAATTTCCAATCGATCAGGTTGAGCAGTCTATTTCAGAACTCCCCTTTGTGGAAGATTGCATGCTGCAAGCCATTCCAAAAGCTGGCACCCCCTTCACCCAGAATTTTATTCTACTGGTGTTTGTCAATCCATTAACGGACGACATCCAGCAAACCGCATGGACAGCTGAAATTGAAAGACAAATAACAGGCGATTTAGGGAGCGGGTATTTGCCTGATAGAATTGAATATTTTGCCCTCATCCCTAGAAGAAACCTGCTAGGAATTGATAGGAATTGGTGTGCGAATCAGTACCGGTCGGGATTGCTTTTTAAAAAGAAAGATTTGACCCATTACAAATTGATTGGCGCTTTAAAGAAACTTGCTCAAGAGTTTGCTAAAGAAAGTTAAAAAAAGAGTCATCTTATGGCAGATCTGGTTTCCGATGGGGGCGAATTTAGTTGTAACTTTTGCTCCAGCAAACTTAAACTAAAGGTCGCGCAATCCTCTTCTACGGGCGATTCGCAAAAATTAGCCA
>JAJTHR010000224.1 GCA_021298935.1 Parachlamydia sp.
ATAAATTTGACTTGTGATCACCTTCATCTTTAAAAGATCTCTCCTTGTTGATATTCAAAGATATCAACTTCGAAAAGATCTTTTAAATCTGAAGCGCTGACAAGTCAACTTTATGGTTTTATTTTTGGGAAATGGTATGACTAACTAGTTCCTTTAATTTTTCCATACATTTTTTCTCTTATCAATATCACTAGCTTCGCCATTTTTTTAAATTATAGCGTCTTAACAGGCACAGATTCTTCTATCTGGAAAATTGATAGATCATTTGTGCCAGTTGGGGAAAGGGGCTTTGAGCTCTAATAAAGGTATTCAGAAGATAGGGCCTAAGCAACGCAGTATGCAATAATTGCCCCATCCACAGCCGCTTCCTAAAAAATCGGCTCCAATCATTTTTGAAATCTGCGTCTCTTCCTTGCTGTGCATATTCGGCCGCCCTCATTCCCCCTAGAATGGCAAGCGTCAGGCCATTGCCGCTTGCAGGCGGCACACTCCCCGCCGCGTCGCCTATAAAGTAAGCATTTTTCCAGGCGGGGGTCCTTTTTAATCCGAAGGAAGGAACCTGGACTTTCATCCATTCAAAACAAGGTTGGCTCGTACTTAAAAGTTTTTCAAGCCTGGGGTGGGCCCGTCTTATTTGTAAGAGATCAAAAGGCTTATGTTTTAATGCAAGGCAGGTAAGATTGCACTTTCCCTCTTCGATGGGTGTGAGGCCGAAGTAGGCTCCCGGGACGGAAAACATTTCCAATGTTCCATCTAAATCGATCCCCTCCAAGTGCACTTTTAAGCCAGTGTATTGCGGGGTGGTAGAGGGAAGATTAAGCCCGGGAAGGCGTCCGGTTGCGACAATCAAGTGCTCCGCTTCTATTTGTTCTCCGGAAGCTAACGTCACATGATATGCGCCGGAATAATTTAACTCCGAAACGGTGGTAGAGGTGCGAATGGCGGCCCCCATCGTTTGAGCATACGCAGCAAGGGCTGGATCAAGCGTCCAGTGGGATAGGCTGGCAGAAGGCTTAGGAAAATTCAATTGAAGTGTCTGCCGGGTTGTGTGCAATTGCATCCTATTGACTGGCACAGGCTCGATACTGCATTCTTTTATAAAGGGGAGGGCTGCCGGTGATAAAAATTCGCCGCACACTTTGTGGCTGGGGTAGGTTCCTCCTTCCAGTAAAAGCGGTTTTTCCCCTTTGCGGGCAAGCGTGACGGCTGCGCTCAAACCCGCTATGCCGCCGCCTATGATTAAATACTTAACCATGTGTATCGATGGTGACGATCCAGCGAAAGGGCCAGTGCCATGTAATGGAGATGCGTTGCAGGGGAATACCGGCCAGTTGGAGAAGCGACAACCATTCTTTTTTCGTGAATGAACGCCGGATGGAGAGGAGGCCGTCATGCCAGATGAGGCGATTCGGAAAAAAGAGAGGCGCCAGAGCTGCAAAACCTGTCCAGGCAAGGGGATGGCGGTGTAGGTCATTGATGATGACCCTTTTTTTTGCTGCCTTTACGGTATCTTTTATAAAAGCAACGAGCTCTTCGTTGGTTAAATGATGGCAAACAAGTGTCGATAGGATAATGTCATAGGAGCGGTCTATCTGTGCTTGCTGTTTAAATGCGACATTCGGAAGAGGGTTCTTTTGCCAAGCATTTTGGGCAAATCGAATGGCGTCGGTAGAAATATCGATGCCATCAATTTGTGCCTGGGGGTAGTGCTTTCCGAGTCGCAGTGTGAATAGCCCGCCGCCGCATCCGACATCAAGAATGGAGTCGATGGGTTCCTTAACTTGTTTGAGGGCCCAATAGGTGGCCTTATCGCCCCCTAAGAGACGGCCGATGCGGTCAAGCTGGTAGAGGCAATCGTTGTATTGCTTCAGGGTATAATTTCCCGTATCAATCCATTCAGGCCGGTTAATCCGCTGCATGCCGTAGCAACACTCCTTCAACGGATAGCCCAGGTCCGAAGGCCAGGCCAGCTGCCCATTCCCGCTTCTTCTCTTGCTGCCTTAAAGCTTCCAGAACAAAGAAAAAAGTGGCGCTGGACATGTTTCCATAGTTGGCCAAGGTTGCCCAGGAGGCAGTTGTCTGATCAGGCGTTAATTTTAAGGCCTTTTCAATTGCTTGCAGAATAGATTTTCCTCCGGGATGGATGGGCCAGTCGCACTCTTCAGGTTGGATGGCCTGCAAAAGGGTTTGTGCAAATTCAGGAACGGACCGTCCAATATAAACAGGCACAGTATGGGAAAGGCGCATCAAATAGCCCTTGCTGCTTGCTTCCCAAGACATTCTGTTAAGCGAATTGGCAACCCCCATTTGATGATGTTTTACGATCTCCCACAAGAATTGCTCTTTGCTTGACGGCTGGCCGACAATGATAGCTGAAGCCCCATCCGAAAAGAGGGAGCCGCCAATGAGTGTTTCACTGTCGAGAGATGTTTGTAAATGCAGGCTGCAAAGCTCTGTACAGACCACGAGAATGCGATGATCCGGATTTTCAGCAGCGAAGGCACGGGCAGTGGAAAGCCCTTTGAAAGCCCCAAAACATCCCATAAAGTTGATGCCGAGCCGATTAATTGTGGGGGAAAGGCCAAGCGCTTGCATCAATAAGAATTCTAGCCCGGGCGCCATCACTCCCGTGCAAGAAATGGAAATGATGTGGGTGATGCTGGAGGAAGGCTCGCCCCAATCATTCAGTGCCTTTTTGGCAGCTTCCAGGGAAAGCAAGGGAGCTGCTTCTTTATAGGCCTGATTCCGTTCAGTCATCCCGGGAACGGTTTGTGGAAATTCAGTTCCCCAAAAATCCCAATTTTCACGCTCTAGCTTAAAGTCTTGAAGAGCTAAATGCCGTTTTTGAATAGTGGAATTAAAGTAGAGTGTTTTTAGCTGAGCGGCTTTCTCAGCGCTTAATTGTAGGACTTCAGCAATTCTTTTTGCTGCCTCTTCTTGTAGAAATACATGGGGAGGTACGGCTGTCCCAAGCCCTAAAATTCCAATTTTCATGCACCAATATTAAATAAAAAAATGTTTAGCAACAAGAGAATTAACAATCAGGTTCTTAAGAAAGCTGAAACGGTTGAATACAAGCTATACCACGCGCGGATAGGTCTTTAAATTTTTCATCGGCATCTTTTGCGTCCCAGCTCATTGCTCGATCTTACAAACTTATCCAAGTTTGCTGCGATCTCCGCAATGCACTGGGACATAAAATCTCGCCGCCAAAAATTTA
>JAJTHR010000091.1 GCA_021298935.1 Parachlamydia sp.
AAGAAACGAGGCCTACAGGGAAATTGAAGAAAGCCAGAGAGCTTTAAAAGGAGAGCTTGCAGAGGCTGCCGCTTATGTCCGCTCGCTTCTCCCTCCTCCGATTGAGGGTGAGATTCAGGCTAACTGGCGATTCATCCCGTCGGCTCAATTGGGAGGAGACGTTTTCGGCTACCACTGGATTGACGAAAGGCATTTTGCTATATACCTTTTGGATGTATGCGGCCATGGGGTGGGGGCGGCCCTGCTTTCTGTCTCCGTCATGAATGTCTTAGGGGCTCAAAATTTACCGAAAGGGGACTTTACTGACCCAAGCTCCATTTTAACGTCCCTGAATGCAGTTTTTCAGATGGAAAATCACAATAATATGTTTTTTACCATTTGGTATGGCGTCTACGATAAAATTGAAAAAACGTTAGTCTATGCAAGCGCCGGCCATCCACCTGCCATATTAGTCATGAGCAATCAAGAGGGGACTCTGAAAGGATTTGAGTTGATGACTCCAGGCGTTGTCATCGGCGCATTGCCCGTAGCGGAATTTCAAAATAATTCCATTAAAATTGAGGGGCCTAACTGCCTGTATGTTTATAGTGATGGGATTTATGAAATCAACAAAATCGACGGACCCATGCTCGAGCTGCAGGAATTTACCTCTTTTTTAAAAAAAACGCCGCAAATTGCAATCGATCAGATCATTGAATCCATTCAATCCATGCAAGGAAAAATCGATTTTAATGACGATGTCTCCATTTTAGAAATCAATTTTATTGGCGAAGAATGAAAAAAAGAAAAAATGCATTTGCAGAATCAATGAATGCCATTATGGATCAAGCCAAGGGAGATGACATCCCTGTCCGCACTCTTGTGCAGCAATTAGCAAAAAAGGGGCAGGCCGCTTTACTAATCTTCTTTAGCTTGCCGTTTTGCCAGCCTATTCAGATTCCCGGGATGTCGACCCCTTTTGGCCTGGCGCTTGCCTTTATCGGTTCAAGGATCGCTTTTGGCCATAAAATTTGGCTTCCTCAATCATTCCTGGATAAAAAAATCCCTTTCAACCGGTTCAAAAAAATCGCCTCGTTTGCTATTAAATTAACTGATTACCTACTTTTTTTTGTGTCGGCCCGCATGGTCGACTTTGTAAAAAGCACCCCTTTTATTATCTTCCATGGCATCACTATTTTACTGCTTGGTCTGATTTTGGCCTTGCCGCTTCCTCTTCCCTTAAGCAATTTATTGGCAGCTTATCCATTGCTGGCCTTTGGATTGGGGCTCCTTGAAGAAGATGGCGTGGTTATACTAATTGCTTATTTATTAAGCTTTATTTGCTTCTCAATGTTCGGCTTGATCCTATGGATTGGGAAAGCCAGTCTTATGGCCCTTTCATAACCCACCTCGCAAGGAGCATATGAATCTTTTGAATTTCAATTAACTTCAAAAATGCTCGCAATATAGTAAAATATTGCTGCGCTTTTTGAATTAATTGATTTTTCAAAATCTCTCGGCTTTCATTTTGCTCTTTTTGGCAAAGGTGAGTCACAAACATGCATTTCGGTATATTTTTTTTCTGGCATTCATGTATATTCTTGAGCACAAAAGCGCTGACAAGGATAGGGCCGTGAATGTATTAGAGAAAAGAGTGGAGAACCAGGTTCATTTTTGGGCCTTAATCGGTCCTTTTTTGATACTCCTTTCGATCGCCGTCCTTCTGTATAAACTCTCCTCCCACTGGTACTTTCCCCTAAGCACTTTGATAGGAATCCCCCTTTGCGTCAAATGGAAGATGAAGGGAATGGCGGCCGCATTGGCCACCCTGTTTTCATTTTCATTTCTCGGCTACCAAACCCTGGAAGTGGATGAGCGGTTCTGGCATGTCGGCATGTCGCTTGCTTTGGCATTTTCCTTCATTATTTTAACTCTCTCACTTGAAGAGGTCGAAGGGTTGATCGACAAATTGCAGAACGAATCAAAAAGCCGCCTGGATAATTACTTAAGACTTAGTGAGGAATTGAAAACTGCCGAGCTTGAATGGACGGCCTCTAAGGAACGACTATCCATTCAAATGATGGCTCTTTCGCGCGACTTGTCTGCTGCACAGGAAGAAAAGGAATTGCAGCATAAATTAGCGGTGCTTTCAAAAGACGAGCTTCTTGACTTGAGAAGCAACCATGAAAAGCTGATTGAACATCTTCACTACAAAAAAATTGAGCTTGTCCATCTCAATGAAAAATTAGAACAGGCCGAGCTTGCCGTGCAAAGCTTTGTCAATAGCGAGCCGGAAAAAATTATCACAACCTTAAATCAGACAATTGGCGAGCTGGAAGAAGAAAAAAGTATCCTGACTCAAAACCTATTTGCCTGCTCGCAGGAAAGGTCGGTCATCCAATCCGACCATCAACGCCTCTCGAATGAGTGTGCGGCCTATAAGCAGCAGGAGCAGTTGTTGTTTGCAGAGCTTGCGGCCCAAAAGAATATGTGCCGGCTTTATGAAAATGAAAAAAGCCAAATAGAGGCTTCGCAAATAAAACTTCACAACGAGATCGAAGAGTTGGCAACCCTCAAATCGCTTAGTCAAAAGCAGGAAGAGAGAGCATCCCAGTTAGAAGCCCTTCTTGCAAACAGGAACCATGAATTTGAAGTAATTGCCAACCAGAACAAGTCCCTCGCGCAGCAATTTGTTTTGAAGGAAAGTGAATGCCGAAATTTAAGCCGTTTAAGCGAAGAGCTCAGGCAAAAAATGCAGGAAAATGAGGAAAGGTGGAACGCATCTTTGCATAAAATCCGGGTGGAATGCGAAGGGGAAAAACAGCATATCCAAACTGCATTGCAACAAGCCGAAGAGACCCTCCAGCGTCAACAATTGGAGCTGATAAGCCGCGACAAAAAATTAGAGGCGCTGAAAGAAGAGCATCATCAACTTTTGCAAGAATTGAAGGGGCATGGCGACTCTCTTGCACTAAAGGAAGCGGAAAGGGAGCAGCTATTAATCAAATGCGCGCAGCTTGAGACTCTCGGATCACAGTTTGCACAGGACCGGGCAGAATGGGAGGCATGCGTGTATGCTTATGAGTGCTTTAAGAAAGAAGTTGCAACGCAGTTATCAGCCAAAGAAGAGAACCTGCAAAAGATGGAAGAGGAGTGCGGCACACTTAAAAATCAATTACAGATGAATACCGCGAAGCTTGTCGACAAAGAAGGGGAGTTAGCCAGCTTGCAGCTTCATTTGGAGGCCTTAAATCAGGAAATTCAGGCAGTACCTGTAGAAAAACCTGTCGATTTGCGCGTTTTGGAAGGAAAATACACCCAATTAAGAGAGCAGTTCGTTGAAAAATCGCAAGTATTAGATCAGACGCGGCGTGAATTATTTGAGACGGAAGAAAAGCGGCTTGCCCTGTTAAAAGACATTGAAGAAAAAGAAAATTATTCTCTGACAGGCTATGATGAAGCGTTGCAAAAAGAGTTCATTAAGCTTGGTGCCGAAATGGAGAAATACGAGCAGGAGATCGAACAATTGAATGCAATTATTGAGTCTCTCATCATTAATTAGTCATCTTTGGGCGACTTCCATAAATTTTTAATTATTAGTGGGTCACAATAGCGTTTGGCAATCAATTCTTTTCCTTTAAGGTCGTAGGATAACGAAATTGATTTCTGTTATCGGCTTGATTCACAACCATACAGATAACCTGTTCTACTTCCTTGGGTCTTTGTCTATTTGATAATACCATTTCCCAAAAATAAAACCATAAAGTTGGCTTGTCAGCGCTTCAGATTTAAAAGATCTTTTCGAAGTTGATATCTTTGAATATCAACAAGGAGAGATCTTTTAAAGATGAAGGTGATCACAAGTCAAATTTAT
>JAJTHR010000069.1 GCA_021298935.1 Parachlamydia sp.
GATCTTTCCACGTCTGATATGACGATGATGAAAAAATTTCCTCTAGTGGAACCGGGGCAATTTAATGGAAGAAATATCAAGTATGGGGTACGCGAATTCGGCATGGCTGCCATGGCGATAGGCCTTTCGCAAACAGGCATGATCGTTCCTTTTATCGGCACCTTTTTGACGTTTTCAGATTACATGCGTAATGCCATCCGCTTAGCAGCTCTGCAACATGCGCACGTCATCTATCAATTCACCCATGATTCGATTTTTTTAGGCGAAGATGGCCCCACCCACCAACCTGTGGAGCATTATGCCGCTTTAAGGGCCATTCCCCAACTGCAGGTGATCCGGCCGGCTGATACGCATGAAGTGAAGATGGCCTGGGTGGCTGCCTTAACTTACAAGGGACCGACAGCCCTCATTCTCTCCCGTCAAAATTTGCCCGATTTGGAAGAAACCAATGTTCCTTTTGCAGAGGGAGTGGGGAGGGGAGCCTATATTGTCAAAAAAGAGCAGGGGCAAGCCGATTTTACCTTGATTGCGACCGGTTCTGAACTTGTGCTGGCGATGGATGTAGCGGCTGCACTTGGAAAACTTGGCAAGCAGGTGAGGGTCGTTTCCATGCCTTCGTGGGATCTCTTTGAAAAGCAGAGCAGCGACTATAAAGAAAGCGTCTTTGGCGGTGATATCGGAAAACGGGTCAGCATTGAAGCCGGCGTCGATCTTGGCTGGCATAAATACATCGGTAGAGAGGGGGTCGCCATCGCCATGGAGCGTTTTGGCGCCTCGGCGCCGGCCAGCGTTTTAGCGAAAGAATATGGCTTTACCGTCGAAGATATTCTCGATAGGATTCTATAACCATGCAAAATGACCGCTTATTACAGGCGCTTAAATGTCAAAATAACTCCCGCCCTCCAGTTTGGCTGATGCGGCAAGCGGGGAGGCATTTGGCCTCCTATCGTCTTCTGCGAGAAAAATATTCTTTTTTAGAGATGTGCCACAACCCGGAGCTGATCAGAGAAGTGACTTTACTTCCTGTCAAAACTTACCCTGTCGATGCCGCCATTTTATTTTCCGATATCTTGGTGATTCCTGAAGCCATGCAGGTGGGGCTTCGTTTTGAGGATCAGAAAGGCCCCATCATCGAAAGGCCTCTGACAGGCATGCAGGATGTGAAAGACCTGCCTCCTCCAAATCCTGAAGCCTTTCAGTTTGTCAGGGAAGGTATTCAGCTTCTCAAGCCTGCATTGGAAATTCCCCTGATCGGTTTTTGCGGAGCTCCTTTTACCCTGGCCAGCTACATGATTGAAGGGAAATCAAGCCGTGAATTAAAAAAAACGAAGCATTGGATGTTCAGGGATCCGGAAGGCTTCCATTTGCTTTTGAAAAAAATTGCCGATTGGTCGATCCCCTATTTGCAATTGCAAATTGATGCAGGAGTGGATGCCCTTCAGATTTTTGATTCCTGGGCAAATACTCTGGCTTATCGCCAATTCAGGGAATACTCTCTTTACTACATGGATTACATTTTGAAAAGGCTGCAGCCGACAGTTCCTGTGATTCTGTTTTGCCGCGGCTCTTCTGTGTTTGCTGAAGATCTTGCGCAAATCAAACCTTCAGCGATTAGTCTGGACTGGAATTGCAGCCTCCCCCTTATGCGAAAAGTCATTCCCAAATCGATTGCGCTGCAAGGGAATTTGGATCCCGACCTCCTTTACGCCCCTCTTCCAAAAATTAAAGAAGAAACGACGACCTTATTAGAAGCTATGAGAGACGAAAAAGGGTTCATTTTTAATTTAGGCCATGGCGTATTCCCAGATGTCAAAGAAGAGGCCGTTAGAACCTTAATTGAAACCATTCATGCATGGCACATTCAGTAGTTATTTTAGGAGCCGGGATCAGCGGGCTCTCTGCTGCCTGGTTTTTAAAGCGCCGTTTTGGAAAAAATATCCATATAACCCTCATTGAAAAAGCGGGGCGGGCAGGGGGCTGGGTAGAAACCGAGCAGGCGGAAGGGTTCCTATTCGAAAAGGGTCCACGCAGCTGCCGTACAGGGGGAACTGGGCGTGAAACCCTTCAATTGACGGAAGATTTAGGTCTGACGCATGAGATCATAGGAGCAGATCCTTCCGCTAAAATACGCTATATTTACTACAATAAGCAATTACGCCCCCTTCCCCGCCATCCATTGCATATGCCGTTTTACTCGCTGACGCGAGGCTTTTGGAAAGCCCTGTGGAAAGACTGGTCGGCTCCCCGTTGCCAAAAAGAGGATGAAACTGTTGCAGAATTTTTTTCAAGGCGTATCGGCAAAGAGTTTTGCAGCCGCTTGATTGATCCATTTATGAGAGGCATTTATGCAGGCGACATCCGGCAAATGTCTATACGAAGCTGCCTGCCCCTTCTTTGGAATTTTGAAAAGGAGCAAGGCTCGCTTTTAAAAGGAGCTTGGAGGCGTCCAAAAAAAACGCCCGCTTCTTCACCTTTTGTACAAGAATGGGAGGGCCGCTCCCTTTTTTCTTTTAAACAGGGGATGGAGACGCTTCCTCGCACCCTTCAGCAGCAATTGGAAGCGGAATTCCTCTTTGATACGGTTCCCTTTAAGATTGAATGCGAGGCTGGCCGGGCAAAAGTCCACTTTAATAATCAGGTGCTTGAAGCGGATGCGCTCATTTCAACCCTCCCCACGTATGCGTTGGCTCCTTTGCTGCCTTCCTATCAATTAGGCCAACACATGCAGCAGCTCTCTTATTCGTCTGTCCAGGTGGTCAATCTCGGCTATGCAAAAAATGTGCTGCCGCGCAAGGGATTCGGCTACCTCATTCCTTCCGATCAAAAAGAAAACATCCTAGGTTGCGTATGGGATTCATCGATTTTTCCCTTGCAGAGTCAAAGAGGGGAAGAGACACGTTTGACTGTGATGGTCGGAGGAGCCAATGATCAAGCAGCTGCCTCCTTGTCCGATGCAGCCTTAACCCAGCGGGCAATGGATGCGCTGAAGCGGCAAGCAGGCGTCAGCGCTGAACCGGAAACAGTCCGCATAAAAAGGGCGGCAAATGCCATTCCCCATTATGAAGTGGGGCATTGGGAATGGGCGGCAAGCATCAGGCAGGCCATCCAGGAAAAATGTCCTAGCCTGGTGCTTTTAGGCACGGCTTATAATGGCGTTTCCATGAATGATTGTGTTGCCGAAGCGCGCAAATTGGCAGAAAACTATACTATATAATGAGAATGCATGTCTTCCCGTTTGTTGATAAGCACTTGGCTTGGAAATTTTTTTGAGCATTATGATACAGCGCTTTTTGGCTTTTTATCCGCTTTTTTAGCCCCCCTGATTTTTCCGCAGCAGGACCCTTTGACCGCTCTTCTGCTCACTTATGCCATTATCCCATTAAGTATGTTAGCCCGGCCTGCCGGCGCCATTGTCTTTGTAATGATCGGCGATGTGCATGGAAGAGGAAGCGCCCTTTTTTATACACTCGGAGGGATGGCGGTGATTTCAACCCTCATGGCCTTTACCCCTACCTTCAGTCAGGCCGGTTTTCTGGCCCCCTTATTGTTTTTCGCCGGTAGAACCTTCCAAAATTTTTTTTGTGCCGGAGAGGTCATGGGAGGGGCGATTTACTTGCTTGAAAACGCGCATGAGAAAAAGCATGATTTTTTAAGCGGCTTGTACAACACAAGCACGATTGGAGGCATTCTTTTAGCTTCGGGGGGAGTGGCGCTCTTAAGCCATTCCATTGAATGGAGCTGGCGCATTCTATATTTGTTTGGGAGCCTGACCCTCATTTTTGCTTTCGCCTTTCGTTTAAATCCCCCTTTAAAAACAGCTACCCAGCCTTGTTTATCTCTTTCTATACAAAGACTTTGGGAACATAAAAAAGCTTTTATTTTAATTATTATTGTTTCGGGATTTAATTATGCGAATTATGTGATCGCACTCGTTTTGATGAACGGCTTTATTCCCCTTGTGACAACTTCTACTAAATCAGAAATGATTACGTTGAATTCCTTTCTTTTAATTTTTGATCTATGCGCTCTTCCTTTTTTCGGATGGGTCGTTTCCCGCTACTCAAGGGAAAAAATGATGAGTGCGGCGGCTTTGGGGGTGGCGCTGGTTGCTTTCCCCCTCTTTTCAATGTTGCCAGGTGCTTCATTAGCCACTATCATTGCTGTAAGAATTATTCTTGTTGCATTAGGGGTCGCCTTTTGCGCTCCTTTTCATGCCTGGGCGCAAACGTTAGTTCCGGAAAATTGCAGATACGGAATCATTTCCTTAGGCTATGCAATCGGTTCGCAATTATTAGGCGGGCCCACCGCCGCACTTTCTTTATGGGCCTATCGGCAAACAGGCAAAGTAGAGAGCCTGGCCATCTACTGGGTTTTGCTTTCTCTTCTTAGCGCTAATGCCCTTGTTTATTCAATTTATTTTAAAAGAAAAAGCATTCTGGCAAATTAATAACCAGTCTAAGAGGCAACTCGTAGAGGGGGGCTCTCTTTTTTTTTGCAAAAAATCGCTAGCCTCTCTACATTTGGGAAAAAGGAATTCAAACTTCGCTAAAGTTCCCATCGCAGTTTCATTGCATTCCTTATGAATAAAAATTAAAGTTAGGCGAGTTCCCCATGTTTGATAAATTTACCAATCGTGCCAAGCAAGTCATTAAATTGGCAAAAAAAGAGGCTCAACGCCTTAATCATAACTATTTAGGAACTGAACACGTCTTACTCGGTTTATTAAAACTGGGCCAGGGTGTCGCCGTCAATGTCCTACGCAATTTGAATATCGATTTTGAAACTGTTCGAAGTGAAGTGGAGAAGCTGGTCGGTTACGGACCCGAAATTCAGGTTTATGGTGATCCTGCGTTAACAGGTAAAGTAAAAAAAGTCTTTGAATTTGCCAACGAAGAAGCGGCCAACCTCAATCATAACTATGTGGGTACCGAGCATTTGCTTCTCGGGCTATTACGGCAAACAGATGGGGTAGCGGCTCAGGTTCTTGAAAATCTCAATGTCAATTTGAAAGAGGTGCGTAAAGAAGTTCTCAAAGAATTAGAAACGTTCAATCTGCAATTGCCTCCCATTACAGGTTCCGGTTTAAATCCTCCGGGACAGGCGCCTGGCGCACAAAATAAACCCCCCTATGACAAGGCCGGAATACAGGCGGGGACCAACGACAAAATGCCAGCCTTAAAGGCCTATGGACATGACCTGACTGACATGTGCCGTGAAGGCAAAATGGATCCGGTCATTGGACGCAAAGAGGAGATTGAGCGTCTGATTTTAATTCTTTGCCGCCGCCGCAAAAACAATCCGGTGCTTGTCGGTGAAGCCGGGGTTGGAAAGACGGCGATTGTGGAGGGATTGGCCCAGGCAATCGTGAAGGGGGACGTCCCTGATGCTTTGCGTAAAAAGAAATTAATTACACTGGATTTGGCTTTGATGATCGCAGGAACCAAGTACCGCGGCCAGTTTGAAGAGCGCATTAAAGCCGTCATGGATGAAATAAAGAAAAACGGCAATGTTCTATTATTTATTGATGAGCTGCATACCATTGTGGGAGCTGGAGCTGCAGAAGGGGCGATCGATGCCTCCAATATTTTAAAACCTGCCCTTTCAAGAGGAGAGTTGCAGTGCATCGGGGCTACAACGATTGATGAATACCGCAAGCACATTGAAAAGGATGCCGCTTTAGAGCGCCGTTTCCAAAAAATCATGATTGCCCCTCCAAGTGTCGATGAAACAATTGAAATTCTAATTGGGCTCAAGCCTGAGTATGAAAAACACCATAAGGTGATATTCACTAATGAGGCGATTATGGCGGCAGCCATTTTGTCCGACCGCTATATTCACGGTCGTTTTCTTCCAGACAAGGCCATCGATCTGATCGATGAGGCCGGGGCTAAAATGCGCATCTCCATGATGAATCAGCCGCAGGACATTAGCAAATTCGAGACCGAAATAGAATCAACCCGTCTTGCTAAGGAAGAATCAATCAGCAAACAGGAGTATGAAAAAGCAGCCAAGTTGCGCGATAAGGAAAAAACTTTGCGTGAGCAGCTGCAGCAAATACGTGCCGAGTGGGAAATCAATAAGGAAGAGCATGAAGTCATTGTTGAGGATGAAGATGTCGCAAGCGTGATTGCGCGGCAGACAGGTATTCCTTTGAATCGGTTGACTGAAGGGGAGCTGCAAAAGGTCCTTAAGATGGAAGAAATTCTTAAAGAGGGGATTATCGGCCAGGAAGATGCCATTAAAACCGTTTGCCGGGCTATCCGGCGCAGCCGGGCGGATATCAAAGATCCCAACCGTCCGATAGGCGCATTCCTGTTCCTTGGGCCGACAGGTGTCGGAAAAACCCTTCTTGCCAGGCTCCTGGCCATCAACATGTTTGGCGGCGAAGAGGCTATGATTCAGGTTGACATGTCGGAGTACATGGAAAAATTTGCAGTCAGCCGCATGACAGGATCTCCTCCAGGCTATGTAGGGCATGAAGAGGGCGGACAGCTGACCGAGCAGGTGCGTCAGAGGCCTTACTCTGTCGTCCTATTTGATGAAATAGAAAAGGCCCATCCGGACGTGATGGATTTGCTCCTGCAAATACTTGAAGAAGGGCGCCTGACCGATTCGTTCGGCAGAAAAGTGGACTTCCGCAACACGATCATTATTATGACATCCAATCTGGGTGCCGACCTGATCAAGAAAAGCACGGAAATCGGCTTTGGGGCATCTGAAGGGTCTTTGGATTATGATCACATTAAAGAAAAAATTGAAAGTGAAGTGAAGAAAAGGTTCAAGCCGGAGTTTCTCAATCGCTTGAATGACATTGTCATTTTCCATCCGCTTAACAAAGACAACCTCATGCAAGTCATCACGCTTGAAATCAATAAGTTGAAAAAACGGTTGGGAAGACGACAGATCTACATTGATTTGGATGATGAGGCGAAGGCTTTACTTGTCGATAAAGGATTCCAGGTTGAAATGGGGGCGAGGCCACTGCGCCGCACGATCGAGCAATATCTGGAAGATCCGCTGGCAGAAAAAATGCTACAGAATCCGCAGGAAGGGCGTCGTTGCAGAATTACAGTCGAAAATGGCGAAATCATCATCATTGATGAAGAGATCTTTCCTTTGCATGGCAAGCCCAAACCAGTGACAGCTCCGCAAGATTAAGAACTCACCTCTGCCAAAAAGAGCAAAATGAAAGCCAAGAGTTTTTGAAAAATCAATTAATTCAAAAAGCGCAGTAATATTTTACTAATATTGCGAGCTTTTTTGAAGTTAATTGAGATTTAAAAGATCAGCTTATTCATCTGCTCCTTTTGGCAGAGGTGAGAGATGCATCCACGCATGCGGCGAATTTGGTCAAAAAATCGTCCTGCTCCTATGCGATGTTAAATCGAATGAAATTATCTTTCCACAATACCATCAGGACATCTTTCAATAAATCTGAAAAGGTGACTGTTTCTTTATCATACCAAGCAGCTTTTTCTGAGAGAATGAGGGACTGAAAGAATTGCTGAGGGATTTGCTAGTGAAAATATTGGTCTAAGCAGCATGACTTTGCAAAGTCGAGATTAAGACTCCTTCATCAACATGACGGATGAACCAAAAAAAATATTGAAAAATATAAAAAAATTTTCTAATTTGTTTGATTATTTCTATTTCGAGGAAAGTTATGAGATATAACTGGTGTCTTGAGTTAAGTTTAACGAAATATCGAAATGAAATTAAATTTTCAGGTGGTAGTCTTACTGAAAATGATATAAGAAAGATTTTAGTAAGTTGTGGTTTCCCAGCTTATCCAAGGCCAATTAGCTTAGTTGGAGAATGGAAGATAAAGCCTTCAATTCAGTATCCGGCTATCCAATATTGGAATGATAAAAATCCAGGGTTAAATGAATGGGTGGCAATTTTACCCCATGATAGATATGGATTTAAACCCCATATTCTTCATTTTTCAAGCGGTGTGCAATCATTTATTTCCACTGAACATGTTAATTTCTATCATTGGTTTGAATACATGTATCCTAAATTAGAATATCTTCGAAAAGAAATCGATTTTAATGACAAAACGAAAGTTGGCACAAATTTGTATGAAATGCTAGAATGTCAAATACTTGATTTAGTAAAGGTTAGTTTTTTAAATACTTTTTTTGGTAATTATTCTATATTTAAACAGATTATGAAAGATATTGACCTGTGTTTAAATTGTTTTAAACCTGGTTTACCTAAAAGCGGACTAGGTATCACTCGATTTTATAATAATTTTATGATCCGACATATGCAGGGAAAAAAGTGGGCTTCTCATAAAAATCAGCAATGTGATTATGTTATTTTAAACAAAAATGGAAAATTTGCAAAATTAACAAACGAACGAGAAATTTCTTTTACTAATAATAAAAAAGATCCAGATGTTCACATTCCTTTGGAAAAATACAATAGGGAAGATTTTTGTTTGGGACATGAGGTTTGTTTATGCAGCAAGAAGATTTAGAATCTTTTTTTGATTCTTTCATCTATAATGGCGTCCAACTTATAGCTGATAGGTCTTTGCAAACAAAACTTTGGGTAACCTGTGAAGGACCTGAAATAGGTGATTTTGACGATGATATGGGAATTGTTCTGGAATTTTCTGAAGTCTTAATTGCTAATCAATCTAAATTAGATATTAATCGCATAAAATACTTGCCTTTAATTCAGAAAATCCATGATTTAGTTAAATTATTTTATAGAAATGTTGTAAACAAAAGTCTATACCTCGAAGTAGAAGAACTAATAAACAAAGAAGAATGGTTAGAAATAGTACATTTTGCTAGCAGTTTTCATTCTAAATTAATGGAGGAGCCCTGGTGGAACAAAAATATTATACATTAAACGAATCAATTATCGCTCGGTTAGATTTTTTACTTAGTGTTCCTTCAAAACTTTCCTTCAGTTCATATGATATCGATAATATTTTAATTACGCCAGATTGTTTAATGACAGCACTACCAAGATTTTCATCTCGTCCGAAAGAATATATTAAATTCAAAGAAGTCCTAGATATGCTTAATAATTTTTTATGGGATAACCCGCTACCTGATAGTGAAATTAAGTGCAGAATGATTTTTGAAAAAAAAGAATGGCGTGAATTAAAAACAAAAATTAATGAATTACGATCTCTTATATCATATATAATCGTTCAAGCTTAATCTGAGAATTTTAAATAGCAGCAATTTCGATCAAATTGATCTGAAGATTATCAGTGATTGGGGCGTGACATTAGATAGCAATTCTCTCAGATTCCTTCTCTAAAAACCCGACCTCTTTTGGAAGTATTATGAACTTTCCAAAAATTTGTTCCGACACATTTATTGACTTCAAAATGGACTTTTGACAAATAATTGCGCTTCACGCGAGGGTATTTGGGCTTATATCAAAAATGGAATGGGATTTGAGCGATTTTTTAAACAAATACAGAAAATTTGAAATTTAAAGTTGTCGCGTGTAGTTTGCTAGTTGAAAAAAACTAAAATCAGGCGACGACATAATTTTATCACGTTTCCTCCAATCTTGCATAGACTCAGGACAAACATTTCAGAAAAAAACGGTAGACGGGAAGAATATTAACTTCATGCCGCAATCCTTCCCGGTTCCATTACGATAGCCTTTTCTGGCCTGATTTTTACCCTACGGCTTGCCCCTAACATCTCATCGTCATTCATCACCATCACTTTCTTGGATAATTGC
>JAJTHR010000269.1 GCA_021298935.1 Parachlamydia sp.
CAATACGGCCATTTTTTGGCCGTATTCCACTGTTTTTACTCAATACGGCCATTTTTTGGCCGTATTCCACTGTTTTTACTCAATACGGCCATTTTTTGGCAAAATATTAATAATGTAATGACTAGATTAATAATTGCAGCCAATTACTTGAATCTTTAACTAAACTATAATTTTTTATTTATTTTTAAAAGCCAATCTTTTAAGATACTTAAAACTGAGGAAAATTAATGCATCATTCTTATCAACTGACTCGCCATCCCATTGGCTCAATCAAAGAGTGCTGGTCGATTTCCTGGCCCTTGATGCTGGGACTTCTCTCTAGCAGCCTTATGATGTTTACTGATCGACTGATGCTTGCCCGCTTTTCCAGCGACGCCTTGAATGCGACCATTATTTCAGGAGTGGCGTTTTACACAATTATTATTCTGCCACTGATCATAGCAGGCATTTCTGAAGTCTTTGTCGGACGGTACAATGGCGCCTCGGAAAAAGAAAAAACAGGCGGGCCTGTCTGGCAAATGATTTGGCTTTCTTTTTTATTCCTCCCTTTTTTCCTTTTATCAGGCGCCTTCCTCCCCACTTTGCTTTTTCAGGGGCCGCTTGCCGAACATGAAACTCTTTATTTTAAGTGGGCGCTTTATTTTGCTCCTTTCTTTTGTTCAACTGTCGCTTTGATGGGATTTTTTATAGGCATTGGGAAAGTGAAATGGGTGACTTACTCAGCGATTTTTGGCAACCTGGTTAATATTGGGGTGGGGATTGCTTTAATTTTTGGTGCGGGCCCTATCCCCGCTCTTGGAATTATGGGAGCTGCCTTGGCAATGGGCATTGCCCAACTGGCGCAAACTTTTTTTCTTGGCAGCTTGTTCTTGCAAAAGAATTTTCAAAAGACTTATGGCACGGATCGCTGGCGTATCCAGCCCCCATTATTTAAAGAAGCCCTTATCATTGGCGGACCAGCTGGCTTAAATAAATGTTTTGAACTGTGCGCTCACTTGATTTTCTTTAAGCTGCTCGAGCGGGCAGGTTTAGAAACAATGACATTGATTGGGCTATCACAAAGTTTTTATCTTCTGACAGGATTTTTAATTGAAGGACTTTCTAAGGGTGTTTCAGGTGTTATTTCTAATTTGATCGGCGGAAATCAATTCGGCTTGATTAATAAAGTGATCCGTTCCGCCATGTTGATGCAGACATTTTTGACGACTCTTCTTTTTGGCTTTGTATTTTTTATACTCCTCACGAATATACAAGTGTTTTTCCCGGAACAAGCCGATTTGCTTCAGCAGCCGCACATTTACACGACATTTAAAATGGCTCTTGGTTGGATGGTCCTTTTCTTTTTATTGGACGGCTTTGGCTGGATTTATGCAGGATTTTTAACGGCCAGCGGAGATACAAAATTTTTGCTCTATGCAGGCCTGGGACTCAACTGGCTTGCCTATGTCCTACCAGCCTATCTTATATTTACCTATACGGAATGGGGAAATGCCGCCAACGGATGGATGCTTATCGCTTTCTATGCATTGGCAACGTTCATGACTTACTTCTATCGCTTTATGTCCGGAAAATGGAAAAAAGCGCTTAAGACAAGTAGCCTTGAATTAGCGACAGTATAAAGGAGAAAAATGACTAAAAACATTAAAGTGATTAAAAATAATTCGATTTTCAATCAATATCATTACTTAAGTGAAGCAAAACAAGATTTTCTGCTCAACCTGTTATTTGACTACCAAAATATCTATATTTTAAAGAAACGGTCAAATAGAGGGTATCGCGTTATTTTCTTTTTCTTAAGTTTAGTCTTTTTCGCCCTTTCAATTGCCATTTTTTATAAATCGGCCAATTTTACGTGCGGCCTTTACTTTGGTGATTGCTCTGTCCTGAAAAAAGGTGTCGAAATTGCCTGCATGATTTTTTCCTTTTCAACTTTTGGACTTGGCTGCCTGATAAAATCTGAAAATTTTTTCAGCCGTCACCCTTTGAAGAAGAATCATCTAGATGTTCATCCAATGAACTGTTCTTCTTTTTAGACCCTTTTTTATTGCCGAAGTCATCTTCATTCTCTTTATTTGAATGATAGACACCATCACTTACTGGAAGATGCTGTCCGAATTGTTCTTCTTCTGGAAAAGAAGCTTCTTCTTCATCGCCATTATTTTCTGAATCCTCCTCTTCTTCCCCATTCTCACCACGTTTCATCGTTGATTTCACACGGTCCATGGCTTGATTGATTAAATCATTCCCCGATTGAGGGGCAAAAAGGATTGAAACTGCCAGCCCGGCCAATCCGCCAGCCAAGCAACCGATCAAAAAATTTTTATTGTTCATTGCCTGCTCCTAAGTTGATGATAAAAACCTGATTAAAAATCAGGATGGGGGGTGAATCAGGAAACCAATGGCTACTTTATCTAATACGATTGTTAAATTTCCCCGTCCTTGTTTTCTGGTCATTGCGGCAATTGCAGTGATCCCAAAAATCAACACTGCGACTGCCGCAATTTTACCATTTGATCTACGCATTACTTTCTCTTGTTAATTTCCTGCCAAACCCGGTACCCAAGAGAAGCCCATTCAGCAATATCATTCATGCGGTGCCTGGCTTCTCCCTTAAGCTGTGCGCCTTTCTGTCCAGCCTGGTCTGTCCATTCATCAATGAGGTCCGTGGCGAGAGAGGCCCATTTTCCAGCGCTCCCTTTTGCATTCTTGGCAAAAGCTTTCCCCTGCCTGCTTATTTGATCGGCAAATTCATGCCCTTTTTCTGAAAAATCTTCATACCTGTCGGCAAGATCTTCCCTGAGTTCGGAACCGGGCTTTGGGGCGAGAAGCAAACCAGCTGCTGCTCCAATAATGCCTCCTACAATGCCGCCGACAATTAAATCGCGATGGGCATATTCTTCTTCTTCAGTTTCAAAACC
>JAJTHR010000340.1 GCA_021298935.1 Parachlamydia sp.
GCTAGTGAAAAATTGCTGTAATTGCAGGACAAAATCATCCCGAGTTGACATTCCTGTTTGCAGGTTTCTGAGCAGACCTTCCAATGCCTTGATCAATCCCTCAAGAAGTTCAATGGCAGATTTTAAGTCGCCTTGATCTTTGATTAATTCACTGACTCGCAATGACATCGTTCCCTGAACGGCGCCTCCCACAATAGAGGGAACCAGCGGAACAATGTTTGTCACCATCATAAGATCGGGCAACATTGTTTCCATTTTCTCATCAGGAGTCATATTTTTAAATTTATTTAATGATTGCAGCATGCTTTCAGGCATCTTTGCTATTTCATCAGCAAAACCAGCCATTTTCTCAGGAAATTGGGAAATGGAATCGATGACATCGATGCATGCTTGTTTGGCGGCTTGCGCCAAATTTGGCAAGCCCATGACATAATCCCTAAGATCTACACAAGATTGCTTAATGGCCTCTGCTTGCTCCCCCATCTCTGCCTTCATTCTGCCGGCCTTGGTGGTAAAATCCGCAAACGCATCTTTGAATTTATCAGCAGTCGATGTCGACGTTTTAGCGGCAGTCGCACCCGTTTCAGCTGCATCTTCAGCCCCTTTTGCCGGTGCGAATAAGCCACTGTTGGCCACTTTAGACATGGCGAAAACACACACCATCATCGTCGCTGCCATCATGACCATTTGCATGGCCGTTACTGTGTCTTTATCGACCCCAAGCTCTTTTAAGACATTGCCTGTCAGCTCCGGAACGACATTACTACTCATGATCATCAAAATGATCGCTTGCATCGAGAGCTGCTTGATGGATTCGAAAACTGCCATCTTGACTGTAGCCACGACGTTTTCTTTTGCCACCTGCGTGCCAACGCTTGCGGCAATACTTCCAGCAGATCCTCCAGATGCCACCATCGCTACGGCCAGGATGGCTACAACAGCTGCAATGATGAGGGCCTTGACGAGCGATTTGACCCAGTCGGGGGCATTTGGCATCGCTTCCGCAATCGCTTTGGTCATGGCTTCCATCCCTTTTTGAGTCAGGCCATGCACGCTGTCTGCAATGGAGTAGGCGGTCATCATCGTTCCAATCATCGCTCCGGCTGCTATCATGGCAACGGAGGCGGCTGTGGCAGTTCCTAGCGAAAGAATGGCGAGCAAGGTGCCCATGATGGTCATAAAGGCAGAAATGAGGGGACCCACGACCTGCATCGATAAGCCCATGGATTTCATTTGCAGTTGTTTTTCCAACTGCTTTTCAAGCTTTTTGGACTCTTCTTCCATGCGAAGCCGCTTGTCTTCCAGCTGGCTGAACTTGGTCTTGGTGTTTTTCTTGGAACTTTCTGCGTCTACTAATTGTAGCTCACGCAGGGTGGATTTGAGGTCGCGGATGGCATCGCCGATGATTTTAAGAAAATCGCTGAGGGCGACCTTGCTTTGCGCGATGTTGGCTCCTCCATCGGCTGGGAGGCTGGCCACGAGCTGTTCAGCCGCTGCCTGTACATCCGTTGCGATTTGTTCCATGTTGGCCAGAAGAGTTTCGACGCGTGCTTTGGAGACGGCTGTGGGATTGACAGCGCTTAAGTTGACGGGAGTCCAGCTGCTTGGGGTGACTGTGCCTCGAAACCAGGTGACTGAGAGGCCGAAAGAGGCCTGGATTTCCGCACGCGTTTCGTCATTTAAGGCAATGTAGGCATCGGCAATGCTTGGTGTGACTTTGCCCGTTTGGGCGGCTGTTCTTAGTTGTGCGGCCTGCTCGGGATCGAGGTTATTATTTTGGATGTGTTGCTCGATTTTGCCCATGAGGGCATCGTCGTAGGATTGATTGATTTCTTGTTGTTTCTCTTCTCCATAGGGCTGCATGGGGACGGGGGTCCAGTCACGCGGAGAGGTAGACTGGAGAGTCCATGAGGCTGGCAGGCTGCTGTTTTCAATGGTTTTTTGCGTGGCAGCTTCGGAGATCTGACCGGCCAGTTTGGCGAGTTTGGGGTTGGCGAGGGGGGTGCCTGTGAGTATGGATTCGAAGATGGCCTTGGCATCTTCAGGAGGGAGTTCTGTGTGCTCCTGAATGAAGGCGGCCACTTGGGTTGAAAAGAACTCTTTGACGATTTTTTGCTGGGCGGTGCCGTAAGGGGAGATAGCGGGCACTTCATCGGATGGAGGGGGGAGGCCCGGATGCTGCGCGTCTTTTTCATAGGTTTTCGGTGTCGAAAATTGCAGCCCTGTAAATAGTGCGTCAAAGACGGCTATTGAATCATTGTCTCCCAATATCACTCCGGCAGGCGTCTGAATCTGTTCAGTTCCTTGCGTTTCCCACCCTTGGGGGAGCGACATCCCCGGGGTAGAAAATTGGTTGTTCGAAATATCAGGTTGCATAGGTTTTCCTTTATATTTCTTCTTCGTCCCTCTCAATTGGAGTAGAAGGAAGATTTTGCTGTTTTATACTCTCTAAGCTAAGCGAGGCCCTTTCCTTGATTTTGGCATACTCGGGCTTTTCGCCTGCCTTGTCGATGGCTAGCTGCAGGCAGAGCATGGCTGAGAGGTAATCTTTCATCTGAATAAAACAATCAGATGAGTGGTAATAGGGGATGGGTGATGAGGGATCCAACGTGCTGCACATGGTGTAGGTCTGAATGGCATTCTTGTACTCCTTCAACATGTGGAAGCAGGCGGCAAGTCCCAAGGTGTACTTGGGCTCCGTCACGTTAAGCATAATGAGCACCCTGAATAGGTGGGTGGCTTCAATATACTTTCCTGTGTTGTAAAGTCTGTAAGCTTGTGCATATATGCTTTCCAGTACGTTGTTGTTCACTCCCATTGCATCTTTCGGCGTTTGCCCCTCTTTAAACATTTTGTTCATTATTTCCGAATAGGCCTGATCGAATTTTTCATTTTTTTCGAACGCAGCATCCCACGCTTCTTTTTTCATTTGGCCCTTGGCGCCTCTTGAACCTTTCATATTACCCTCCTGTTATGCGTATCTGAAGCTTGGGAGCAAACGTCTTAAATGCATTAGCGCAGTATCGTGCTCAAAAGCGTGCTTAGTTGTTGAATAAATGTCGAAGCCATGTCTGTTTGCTGGTTGACGGCATCATTGGGCTGATTGACGTTTAGCTGTAACTTTTTTGCATCATTTTTTCAGAATTCTGGAAGTGATTTTAGAATGTCTGGCAAGGCAAGAAAATAGATTGTCATTGTGAGTCGGTTCAAAATCCGTACTGGTTCCGAGCCAAAAAGCTAAAGTTCACGAGAAGGCAAGGCTATAGATGTAGAGCATTGAATAGATTTGATTCATTTCGAAAATGTAACGGTTACACATTGCATTAAATTAGAACATCTGTAAATATAGAAATTTATTTATAGATGTATGATTTAAATGAAATAATTAAATAAAGGGTTTCTAATGACCAGTAAAAATGAATTACAAATCAGGCCTCTTGAAGAGCTTGAAGAAAGAGCTCTTGAAAGGCTCGTCATAGAAAATTCAAAAAACCTCTCTGAGAATGAGCTTAAAGATGATTTTGATCATATTAAAATTCTAACTTCTGAGATTCGTTCTATCGGGAAGCAAGGGGTTCTTCTTATGGGAGAAAGAATCTACGATGCAAGAGAGATTTTAAAGCCCTATAGAGATGGCACTTTTACCAAGTGGCTTCAGTTTACTTTAGGCTCCGTCAAGAGTGGTTATAACATGCTCGCATATTTTGAACTTTATACGGAATTACCAGAGAACTCAAGAGAGAACTTTAAAAAATTACCCCAAAAAGCTGCTTATGTTTTAGCCTCTCGAAATATTGAACTTCAAAGAAAAGAAGAAATTATTAATACCATGTATCATCTTAAATCTGACGAATTAATCAATGAAATTAGAGATATGTTTCCAAAGGCAAAAAGAATTAGATCAAAAAAATGGAGTGTTCTTTTTAAGGTCTTCGATCGTCTTCATCATAAAAAGCTCGTTGAAAAAGACAGGGAAGCTCTTTTAGCTATCAGGGAGAAGATTGATGAATTATTAGGAAATTAGGTATGGTTCTAC
>JAJTHR010000164.1 GCA_021298935.1 Parachlamydia sp.
CAACCCTATGACATTTGAAGCTGTTAAAAGAGGCGCATCAGCTACCGCTTTGACCTGTACAAATAGAGAGCCGTTAGTCGATTTAGTTGTTGTTCCATCAGTCGCATTTGCAGTGATTCCCAGTGTAAAATCTTGAGCGCTATTAAGAGCGGGTGTGAGTTTGAGGTCGACGAGCTGAGCTGGCATTAAGCGCCAGCGGCCGTTGCCTATATATGTACCGGCAGAGAGTTTTGCACCTAATGGAACATTGGTGATATCCACATAAAGGGCTCCGTTGCCATTAAGGGAAGCGGTGATATTTAATGGAATGGCTGTGTCTTCATTTCCAAGGGCTGGAGCTGTACCAAGGTTTGGCGGATTTAATGAAACTGCAGGGTTGACTGTGACAGCTAGGTTGCGGAGAGTGGATTGAGTAGCTCCATCGCTGGATTCTTTGGAGATGGCTTTCACACTAAGTGTGAAGTCGCTGTCGTTTGGAGGTGTAACAGTCAATCCCACCAGCTGAGCAGGCGTTAAGCGCCAGACGCCCCCGCCTAAGTTGGTACCAGCCGAGAGGACAACACCTGTTGGGACATTGCTGATTTCAATGCTTAAAGTTTCCGATCCATCTACATCGACTAAAGAAGAAGTCACATTCAAGGGGATAGGATTGTTTGCTAATCCGGTTGCAGGAGTAGTTGTAAGGCTTGGAGCATCAGCAAGAGCATTGACTTGAACAGCAAGGGAGCTTAAGGCTGAGCTTGAGCTGCCATTGCTGGCTTCTGTAGAGGTAGCTTTGACGCTGAGAGCAAAGTCAACATCGCTGTTTAAAGCAGGTGTTAAGGTCAAGCCGACTAGTTGGCCTGAGCTCAAGCGCCAGTGGCCGCCGCCGAGATGAGTTCCATTAGAAAGGATTGCCCCATTTGGAACATTAGTGATGTCTATAAATAAGCTTTCAGAAACGTCAGTTAGAGAAGAATTAATATTCAATGCAATGGCTGTATCTTCATTGCCTACAGCTGCTTGAACAACGAGTGTGGGCAGGTCGGCGACAGCATTGACTTGAACAGTAACGGTAGTTTGAGTGAAGCTTGCATCGTTATTGCTTGATTCTGTCGCACTGGCTTTGACTGTTAAAGTAAAGTCAGCATCGCTATTTAGCGGTGGTGTGATGGTAAGTCCGACTAGCTGAGCTGAGCTCAAGCTCCAATGACCTCCACCCATATTGGTTCCAGCAGAAAGAGTCGCACCGACTGGGACACCTGTGATGTCTATTATCAAGCTTTCTGATCCATCAATATCACCTAAAGCTGAAGAGATGTCTAAAGCGATCACTGTATCTTCATTGCCTTGAGCTGCTTGAACAATTAATGAAGGCGCGTCTGCTACAGCATCGACTTGTGCTGTTAGAGTACTTTCTATATAATTTGGATTGTTGTTGCTAGATTCTGTGGCAGTGGCTCTAACGGTAAGAGTAAAGTCGGCATCGCTATTGAGAGGAGGAGTGATGGTAAGTCCGACTAGCTGAGCTGTGCTCAAGCTCCATTGACCTCCACCCATATTTGTTCCGGCAGAAAGAGTTGCGCCTGCTGGGACACCTGTAATATCTATTATCAAGCTTTCTGATCCATCAATGTCTCCTAAAGCTGAAGAAATATCTAGGGCAATCGCTGTATCTTCATTACCCTGAGCTGCTTGGACAACTAAAATTGGTGCATCTGCTACAGCATTTACTTGAGCAACAAGGGTACTTTGTACAAAGTTTGCATCTCCGTTGCTAGATTCAGTGGCTGTCGCTTTGACTGTTAAGGTAAAGTCAGCATCGCTATTAAGCGGTGGTGTAATTGTGAGGCCAGCTAATTCAGCTGTGCTCAAGCTCCAGTGACCTCCACCCATATTGGTTCCGGCAGAAAGAATTACACCTGCTGGGACACCTGTGATGTCTATCATTAAGCTTTCTGATCCATCAATATCACCTAAAGCTGAAGAAATGTCTAGGGCAATCGCTGTATCTTCATTGCCTTGAGCTGCTTGTACAATGAGTGATGGAGCATCTGCTACTGCATCGACTTGGACAGTAAGAGTACTTTGAACAAAGTTTGCATTGTTATTGCCAGCCTCTTTGGCTGTAGCTCTAACGGTAAGAGTAAAGTCAGCATCACTATTGAGGGCTGGATTAATGGTTAAACCCGCTAATTGAGCGGATGTTAATCTCCAGTGGCCACCTCCCATATCTGTACCAGCTGAGAGAACTGCACTTGATGTGACTCCTGTGATGTCTATAACTAAACTTTCAGATCCATCGGTATCAGCTAAAGCTGAAGAAATGTCTAATGTAATGGCTGTATCTTCATTACCCTGAGCTGCTTGGATAATGAGAGATGGAGCATCTGCTACTGCATCCACTTGTACTGTTAGTGTACTTTGAACAAAGTTTGCATCGTTATTGCTTGATTCTGTCGCAGTGGCTTTTACACTTAATGTAAAGTCAGCATCGCTATTTAGCGGTGGCGTAATACTTAGTCCGGCTAGCTGAGCTGAGCTCAAGCTCCAGTGACCTCCACCCATATTTGTTCCGGCAGAAAGAATTGCACCTGCTGGGACACCTGTGATGTCTATCATTAAGCTTTCTGATCCATCAATGTCGCCTAAAGCTGAAGAGATCCCTAATGCTATGGCTGTATCTTCATTGCCTTGAGCTGCTTGAACGACCAAAGAAGGCATATCTGCTACAGCATCGACTTGTACTGTTAGAGTACTTTGCAAGAAGTTTGCATCGTTATTGCTTGATTCTGTCGCAGTGGCTTTCACTGTTAGAGTAAAGTCAGCATCGCTATTTAGCG
>JAJTHR010000324.1 GCA_021298935.1 Parachlamydia sp.
ACGTTTGCTTGGATGAGTAAATATCGCAGACTATCAAAAGACTATGAGTATTTTTCATCAACAACCGAATCTATGATGTATATCTCAATGTCTAGACTGATGTTAAGGAGAAATTAAGGTTTTGGGACACGCTCTAAATGTTTCCCTGAATAGAGCATTCTGGCCACTACCCTTCCTCTCCAGCTAGAGGAAGCGTTCAAATAAAGGTTGATTGCCGCTCGATCTAATGCTCTTGCCAATTGAATGCTAAGTGCCGGCTTAGCAATTTTTGGCTGTTGAGGGAGCGCCTCCCAAATCGGCTGCATCTTTAATCCTTACGTGAGACTTTTAATCGCTTCTTGATAGCCATTTTGAAAAAGATTTGCTCCTAGAAATTCAAGTTCGCCTTCTTCATTGATCCGAACGATACTCTGGCTCATTAATGTGCCCTGAAGGAGCGAGCCCGCCAATTGAGAAATTTTTAGGAAAAGGGTATGAATATCCAATCTTCTGCTTTCTTCAAAGATGGAAGATTCAAAGTATTCTTTTTTTAATAAAAGCTTATACGTTAAATAGGTTTTTTCATCCTCATTCAGGGTATTAAGCTGAGATTTTGCCTCCTGAAGGAGGGATAAACGTTTGTTATATCCTTCAAGCTCTTTAGAAAAAGAAGCGGGACACTGCAGATCTCCTTCCAGCTCTTTTAATTGGACATAATAGGCGAGAGGGGCGAAGACTTCGGGATAACTTTCTTTAAGTGCCTCTTTTCCTTGCTCTTCTGAGTTTCCAAAACACATGATATAGTCGGGATTCTGATATAATTCCTTGATCGATTGGCTGACCAAATTGATTAATGCATTTTGATAGGCAATCTCATGAGGCAAAAGAGAATTTGTCACATATTCACCCGGTGCCTGTACATCAATGACATTAGGCTGCTCCTCTGTCTCAATTAACTGAATAAAAGATAATAGATCATAAAAACCTTTCGCTTGTTCAATCATTTTTTCCCGATCCACTAAATGACTGAATTCAAGATTTTTAAAGGCATTTAAATGCTGGGGATAAGTTTCAAAAAAGGAGGAAATGGTCTGTTCATCGATTTCAAGATTTTGATCATGCTGCAACGTGTGCCCGCCAATGACGGTTTCCCTTCCCATTTGCCTATCAAGCCCTGCTCCATCCACCATTTCTTTAATTAACAAAAGAATCTGCTGAAATGCAAAAATTGTGAAAATTTCTCTCGTATCCCTGTTGTGTAATTTAGCATTTTTAGCTTCATAGTGCCGTGCAATGACACAGGAAAGGAGGTAAGGAAGGCGGTCTGCGACAGCATTCAAGAGGTTGGTATCGAGCGTCACAGTTTCTCTTAAATGACTGAAAGTAATGGCTAAATTTAAAATACTATGAGTGGCATACCCATGAGCCTGAGTAGAAAAAGTATGCAATTTTTTAGATTGGATGTACTCATTTAAGCTGGAGGTTAAGCGTTCCAGGCAGAAGGCTGCCACCCCTTCCACAAGGGCAAGCGCCATTCCAGCCGCATGGCCCGCCAGGCAAGCTTTGGCGATCAACCACCCTTTCCACTCTGTTGTTTGTTCATTTTGAAGGGCTGTGCTGCGAATGTACGAGGTGAGCCTGGCATTCAAAGGAAAGCTGTGAGCGCTACTATAAAGTTCAACCATTTTTTTACCTATTAATTTTTCCCAGAATATAAATAACAATTATTAAAAATTGATAAAGAAGCGGTAAACATTTACATTTTTAAATCTCTTGCTATTGTATCAATTAATCCTAATTCAATAATATCAATTTCTGCTGCGCCATAATCTTTAAATTTTCTGGCTGCCGGCAAAATACGGTTTTCCAAGGTACCGACTGACTTATTATAGGCTTCGATGGAGCGCTCAAGCCCTCTTCTTAAGTCTGAAAAATGGGAGGCCAGTATGGCAATGCGCTCATGCAGGATTTTACCAATTCCGCAAATTTTTTGCGCATTTTCTGCAATGGCTTCCTGTTTCCACCCATACGCCACTGCTTTTAGTAAAGCAATCAATGTCGTGGGGGTGGCTAAAATGACTTTTTGCTCAACGCCCCATTCAATTAATTCGGGATCATGCTCAAGCGCCGCACTAAAAAATGTTTCAGCCGGTAGAAAAAGCACCACAAATTCCGGGACGCTTTTGAATTGCTCCCAGTAATTCTTGGCTGCCAGCTGGCTGATATGGGTTCTGATCTGCCGGGCATGGTCTTTCATTTTAGCCGTTTTTATCGCCTCGTCCGTATGATCGAGCGCCTCAAGATAGGATTGCAAAGGGGCTTTGGAATCGACAACAACTTGTTTGGCATTCGGCAATTTAATGATCATGTCCGGTCTGAAGCGCCTATCCTCATTCATGGCTGTTTCCTGCTGGACAAAATCGCAATGTTCCAGCATCCCGGCCATTTCCACCACTCTTTTCAATTGGATTTCTCCCCACCTTCCCCTTGTCTGAGGCGTCCGTAAGGCTTTTACTAAATTGGACGTTTCCAGCTGCAGCTGAGCTTGCGACTTGGACATGAAATGCACCTGTTCTGTCAGACTTGTGTAGGCGGAAAGGCGTGCTTTTTCAAGGTCTGCCAATTTTTGGTCCATCACTTGCAAGCAGGTATGGATAGGCTTTACCAGTTCGCCGATTGACTTTTGCCTATGCTCAAGCTCCTGATGGGATTTTTGATGCAGCTGGTCAAATTTCAAAGCGGCCAAATCTAAAAATGTTTTGGTATTGCTCTGCAGGGCGTCAACGGACAGGGATTTAAACGATTGGGCCATTTTCTCCTGCGAATCGGCAAGCAAAGTCAGCTTTTCCTCCATATGCGCTGCCTGGCTTTTCAGGCAGGCTTCCTTTTCGGCAAGAAGTGTTTTGAGCTGAACATTCTCTTCAATGGTTTGTTCTAGAAGTGATAATCGGCTATTTTTCTCCTCGGCAATCAGACGTCTTTCGAATTCTTCACGCCAATTGTTATAAAGTGTTTTGTATTTTTTTTTATAAAAAGCGATTGCCAGAAGAAGGAAGAGCGCCAAAGCAGCCTGAATATAGAGCGTCATTAGATTGTCCATTTGGAAATAAAATAATATCAGGATTGATTTTTGATCAAAGAATTCATTAAAATACATTACTTTCTCTTAAAACAAAGATTGTATGCCCGATTATCAAGTCATTGCCCGAAAATTCCGTCCTCAAACTTTCAAAGAAGTTTTAGGGCAAGAGGCCATTGTTGCCACGTTAAAAAATGCGATCCATTATAACCGCCTGGCGCAAGCCTATCTTTTTTGCGGATCGCGGGGGACAGGAAAAACGACGCTTGCCCGGGTTTTAGCAAAAGCCTTGAATTGCGAGAACTTGTCTGACGCGTTTGAGCCTTGCAATAGCTGCTCTTCCTGCCGCGAAATTGGAACCGGATCCTCATTGGATGTCATGGAGATAGACGGGGCGTCACACCGAGGAATCGAGGACATCCGGCAAATCAATGACACGGTGGGCTATGCGGCAGCTTCTGGCCGCTATAAAATTTACATCATTGATGAAGTCCATATGTTGACAAAAGAGGCATTCAATGCCTTATTGAAAACATTGGAAGAGCCGCCTCCTAAAGTCATATTTTTATTTGCAACAACAGAGCCGCATAAGGTTCTTCCGACTATCTTGTCGCGCTGCCAGCGTTTCAATCTCAGCCGCATCCCCGCTGCGCTCATTCAATCCAAATTAACAGGGGTCGCAAAGGAGCTTGGCGTCGAAGTGGAAGAGGAAGCGCTCCAATTAATCGCCCAGCGAGCCGAAGGGGGATTAAGGGATGCCGAGTCGCTATTCGACCAAGTTATTGCCTTTTCTTCCGGAAAAATCACTTCCCAAAATGTGCAATCCATTTTAGGCATCATGCCAAAAGAGGCTTTTTTGGAATTGGATCGGGCAGGAAAGGAAGGGCGCTTTGAAATAGCCTTTAAAATCGCTCATCGCCTGTTTGCCGATGGAAAAGACCTCATTCACTTTGTCGAAGGCTTAATCGACCATTTTCGCCAGATTCTGCTTATTCAACTTTCCGGCAAATCATCCCCTCTCCTGACCCTTTCTTTGGTGGAGCGCGAGCAGTATGAACAAACTGCCCGCCTATATACCCAAGAGCAGTGCCTGGATCTAATCGACTACTTGCTGGAATCGACGCAGAAATTGCGCTTTGCGGTGTCTGGCAAAATGGCCTTAGAAGCCATCCTACTGCATGTCATGCGCAGCCACTTTCGCCTTCCCATTGAAGCGTTGGTGCGCCGCCTGTGCGAATTAGAGAAAAACCTGGAAGATCTCACGAATCAAAAAGAGATCCCGCCTGCGCCGCCTCTTGCCTCTACCCTCAAACCAATTCCCGTTTCCCCGCTCCCCCCTCCGCCAGCCAAAGTGTTGCCAAAGGTGATCAGTGAAACGCCGAAACCTCCAGTTGAGAGCAAAGGAATTGTCAATGAAGATCCCACCCCTACGCCCGCGGATCTTGGATTAACCATTAAAACAGCCAAGCCCCCAGCCGCACCTAAGCCATCCATTTCGACAGCCAAGGGACCGGCCTATAAATACGACACTCTTTTCCAATTTGCAGCAATCGAACTGGAAGGCAGGCTTCAGCGTAAAGCTTAAGAGTTGTCTATAAAATAAACACAGGAGACAATATGGGTTCAGGATTTGCTAAAAAAAAGAAAGAAGCGCGCATGATCCAGCAGCAAATGAGCAGCATGCAGGATAAATTGTTAAACATGGAAGTGGTTGGCGTAGCTGGCAACGGTTTGGTTACGATTACCCTCACAGGAGACGGTGAATTGAAGCAGATCAAAATCAAGCCTGAATGTGCCGATCCGGAAGACATTGAAGGATTGGAAATTCTGATCAAAGCAGCGCATGCGGACGCGCAAAAAAGGCTCAAGGAACAGTCACCTTCCATCCCAGGCCTGTCAGGCATGCAGGGCCTCTTCGGTTAGGAATGAATTGATTACCACAGAGATCACAGAGGGAGTTATCACTTCATTTGGGACTTTATATTAGTTAAATAATCCTAAAATCCTCCCTATGTGCTCTGTGAGCTCTGTGTTATACCATTTCCCAAAAATAAAACCATAAAGTTGACTTGTCAGCGCTTCAGATTTAAAAGATCTTTTCGAAGTTGATATCTTTGAATATCAACAAAGAGAGATCTTTTAAAGATGAAGGTGATCACAAGTCAAATTTATGATTTTAATTTCGGGAAATGGTATTAGTATAGAATTAGACATAACACAAATCAAAGGCGACGTTTTTGCGATAAAATGCGCTTAAATGGCTCATGACCTCAGAAGATGAATTCATTTCAAGAATACGCTCCGCCAATTGAACAGCTTCCACAATTCTCGTACTGCGTATCACATTTTTGATGACAGGCAAGTGGCGAGGAGCAATCGATAGCTCCTGCACGCCTAAACCTAATAGAAGCGGGGTATATCGGGGATCTGCTGCAAGTTCGCCGCAAATAGAAACGGGGACTTTGGCTTTATTCGCCTCCATTGCAATTAGCTTCATTAAACGAATGATGCTTGGATCAGAAGGATCGTAAAGCTCGCTCAAGCTATGATCACTCCGGTCGACTGCCAACGTATATTGAAGCAAATCGTTTGTCCCGATTGAAATAAAATCACACTCAGTTGCAAGCTGATCGACAAGCAATGCAGCGGATGGGATCTCAATCATGCAACCCTTACGTATAGGTTGAAAGAGCCCCAGCTCCTCCTTGGCCTCTTTCAACATTTTTTTTGCGATTTTGAATTCATCCAGGGTAGCGATCATCGGAAAAAGAATGCTGACATTCCCGACCTGATTTGCCCTTATAATAGCCCGTAGCTGTGATTTAAATAATTTTGGCTCATTTTGTATAAATCGGGCGACTCGGCTTCCAAAATAGGAATTATTTTGCGCAGCGGGATAAAAAAACGATTTGTCGCCCCCTAAATCAAATGTACGGATGACAACCGGCTTGCCTTTCATCTCTTTAATAAGCTGTGTATAAATCTCTACCTGCTCGTCCTCTGTGGGGGCCTGCTCTTTTAGAAGAAAAAGGTACTCCGAGCGAAATAACCCTATCCCTCCGCCCCCCAGCTCATGCACTAGATGCGCTTCTTGAGGCATATCAATATTGGCATTCAAACGCACATGAAAGCCATCATAGGTTTCGGAAGCAAGAGGAATGACTTTTTTAAAGTGAACGCTTTGCGTCTGAAGGGCTAGCTTTAATTTAGCATACTCTTCAAGAGCCTCCCTGGATGGTTTGAGTAAAATCTCCCCTGTCCGACCATCCACAATGATTGTCTGATGGGTATTTTCTTTCACGAGATCGAGGTTCACATTGCTAATGAAGGGGATCCCTTTGGATTTTGCGATAATGGCGGCATGTGTGGTAGGCCCCCCATTTTCAGTCAAAAAAGCGCTGACTAAAGAAGATTCTGCCTCCGCGGCATCTGTAGCTGTCAATTCGGAAGCGCAAATGATCGTATCGGGAGGAATATTTTTTAGGTTGATTGGACCGTTTTCAAAAAGATAGCTAAAAACACGCCTTGTCAGTTCTTCGAAATCTTTAAATCGGTCTTCAAAAAAAGGGTGATTAATCGATTTGAAACGCTCGCGTATCCCCTCAAGTGCCACATGTAAGATAAATTCGGCATTTTTTTGCTGGCACTCTATTTGATTCTCGACCTCGGAAGTAAGCATGGGGTCGTTCAGCATTTCCAGCTGCGTTTCAAGAATCAATACCCCTTCGTCAGCCGACTCGGCTTCTAATTTTTTTAAAACACGCTTGATATCCTGTTTTGTGCGCGAAAGCGCATAGCGGTACCTCTTGATTTCATGGGCGGGGTTGGCCTTTGTTTCATGCACTTTCAGTTCATTTCGATTCAAAAAGAAGGGTTTTCCTATACCGATGCCGCGGCATATAGGAGAGCCTTTCAGCTTAATCTCCTTTTCCTGGAGTTGCATTTCATCCTTCTCCGAATTGATTGTCGAAGGCTTCGATTAATTTTTCCATGGTATAGGACGCATCTTCGCCCTCCACGTCAATGGTAATATCCGCATCTTTCTCGGCAGCCAGCATCAACAGACTAAGCAAACTTTTGGCATTGGCTTTTTCCTGATTGTGCGTAAAAGTGACATCGCTTTTCGAATGTTGAAGAAGTTTTACGATCAAGGTTGCAGGTCTCGCGTGCAGGCCCATTTTATTTTTCACTGCGACTTTTTTTATCAATTTCAACTCGTCAGCCCCTCTAATCTTCTTTTTTTCGATTTAATACTTGTCAATTCCAATACTTTAGTCGTAAATTCCTGTGCAGAATGATAACCCATTCCTTTTAGTCGCTGGTTTAAAGCGATGGTTTCAATCAATAATGCGACATCCCTTCCCGGCTTTACGGGCAAAATTAAATAGGGCAAATCGATCCCTAAGATTTTTGTCTTCTTCTCATCCAATCCCATGCGATCATAAAAGAAATCATCCTGCCACTCCTCCAACCGCACCACAATATCGATCCGTTTTTGATTCCTTACACACACGGCCCCAAAAAGATAAGCGATATTAATGATCCCTATCCCTCTGATTTCCATATGATGTTTGGTAATTGCTGCGCTTGAACCCTCTAAGTAGCACCCCTCTTTTTTTTTTACTTTTATGACATCATCAGAGACTAAACGATGCCCCCTTTCAATCAAGCCAAGAGCCGCCTCGCTTTTTCCGACAGCCGAATCGCCTTGAATGAGAACGCCAATCCCATAAACTTCAACAAGAGTGCCATTGCAAGAAATGGAGGGGGCAAAATCGTCGGCTAAAAGAACGGTGAGCTGGTTGATGAGGTTCATCGTCGATAAGGCCGTTCTAAATAAAGGAACACCCAATTTGGTACAAATTTCCTTCAGTTCTTTGGGGGGGGCGGTAACGCCTAGCAATAATGACAGCCGGCGTTTGCGGTGTTAAAATGGACTCTAACCTTTCCCACCTAAGAGAGGAGTCCAAATCCTTGAGAAATTCAATTTCCACTTTGCCAAAAATAAGAATTCTTTTTTTTGCATAATTTTTGACATAGCCGCATAGGCTGACCCCAGGCCTTTGCGCTTCAGGAACAGTAATTTTACGATTCAATCCTCCCTGACCCGCAATTAGTTTAAGCCCCAGTTGCTGAGCATGTTTGTCATAAAAATTTTTAACTAAATACATTTATGACTAATCGATTTTTTCAAGATAGAACATCAGCCACTCTTCAAAATTAGTAAATGCCATTGTTTCAATCGAATCCATTGTCTTTAAATACTCTGAAATTGTTCCCGTTGCACTAGAATAGTAGACATTGCCCATCTCCTGATCGGGATACCACTCTCCCCAAAAACACTGATAAAACGACATTCCAAATGATTGATAAAACGGAATAAGCGAGCGGGGATTGACGATGACACCCTCGGCAGTCATCATGGGGGCATTTTTTTCCAGGATGTTTTGCAAGTTTGCATAAGCGTCGAGAACATTCTTGGATTGATAAATTCCTGTATCTTCAAGCTTGGCAAACCCATTGTGAATGCGTAAGAAAGCCATATAATCAGGGGGTAGGATATATTCGGGAAAATCTTTTTGCAAGTCAATTATTTCCTGCTCGGAAGCCGGGGCGCTTCCATGAAAAAACCCCCCATTCCCTGCCAGGCTATAAACGAGGTGGGCCTCATAAAGGTCATCATAACTTTTTTGAGTTAAAAAAATTCCAATATCATCAATACCGGCAAAAAAATGGGTCAGGAACTCTGATAATTTAGGGTGGTAGGGCAATTTAACAAGCCAATACTCTTTGGTAAACTCTATGCGGTCCTGCACTGGCAGTTGAGCGAGTTCGTACCACCCTTTGCTTAAAAGGGGGGCTAGCTTCTTTGCCTCCGGCCATTCAACGAGGGGGCGTTCATTCAATTCAACGACATCGTGAAAACGACCATGCGAAAGATTTTGTGAATAGGAGCAAAAATATTCCCGTGCATGATGATCCATATATTCCTTCAAGCAGTCCAATTAGTTAAAATTTCTTTAGCGAAATTTTTTTTTTTGTACAATTGAATAAATGATTTTTTTTAATGCGGCTCGACTTTCTCTCTTATTTTGGAAAAAGCACCCCGCTTTATTTTATGCATGTTCTTTTTTATTAGGCATCTATGCAAGCCAGGCTGATCAGCTTGCCCTTTTAATTCCGGCTCTTTTGCTATGGGGGCCGCTGATGGGTAAAAATTTAATGGGCTTGTCCGGAATGGCCTTATTTTGCGCTGCCTGCAGCTTTTCCTATTCCCATCATTGGTGTGCTCCATTACCAGACAAAGGAATTCAAGGCTTAGGAGAGATTAAGATTGAAAATTTTCGGTTGAACCGCTCTCCCTTTGGTTCAAAATGGGTGTACCAATGCCGCCTGCAACAATTTTATCCGGCGGCTCATCCTGATATATCCATCGCCCAAGGGATTCCTTGCCTCATTAACTTACCTGAACAAGTTAAAAGGCCCCTCGCAAATAAAATTTATCTTGTCGAGGGTAAACTAGTTAAAAATAGCCTGGGGAACTACCGTCTAAGTGTTTCCTCATTTAAGCCTTGGAAAGCAAGCGCCTTAACAAAAAGCTGGGTTGAAAAAAGATTTTACTGGAAACAGCAGGCAACCAACTGGCTAGCTAAGCAATTCAAGAGACCTATGACTGGAGTGCTGCTTGCCGGTTTATTGACAGGGGAATTAGATGAGCCAGTCTTAAGGCAAGAATTCGCTCGTTTTGGCTTGCAGCATCTTTTAGCAATTTCCGGATTCCATTTTGCCATATTAGCGGCATTTTTAAATGGGATTTTGCAATTCATTTTCCCAAAAAGGATCTCCATCCTTTTTCTTTTAGCCCTTCTCTCTCTTTATTGCCTTTTTTTAGGATTCAGCCCCTCTGTGATACGAGCCTTTGTGATGAGTTCTTTAGCTATTTTGGCAGAATTATTTGAGAGAAAAAGCTCCGCATTGAATTCACTGGGGGTGGCATTGCTTGTGGTGGTTGCTTTCGACCCCCAATCCGCCACCACGGCAGGTTTTCAATATAGTTTTATAATTACAGCGGCGCTTTTGCTGGCTTGCAGGCCGTTCGACCAACTGTTTGAAAATCTGTTCTCCAAAAGAACCTTTAGTGAAATGGTCAGCATGGACAAGAGGGATCAGCATGGCTTTTATCTTTTAACGTTATTTAGGAAAGCATTAGCCCTGACAGCTGCGGTGAATCTTTTTGCCTTTCCTCTTACCCTTTTTATTTTCAATCAATTTCCTTGGGGCAGCTTTGCCTATAACTTATTTTTTCCCTTTTTAATTAGCATTTCAATGGGACTGCTGCTTTCCGCCATAGGCTTTTCACTGATTCCGCCCGTGTCAAATGCGATCCATGCCTTTAACGATTCTTACACACACCGTGTTTTGCAATTGGTAGTACAAATGCCTGAGCGCTTCGACACTACGTTAATCATCGACGGGCTGCCAGCGAGCCTAATGATCGCTTATGTTTCAGTGACTTTATGGCTTTTAATCCTCTATCATAGCTATTCGAGCCAGAAAAAGGAGGGGCCAGCATGGAACTGGACCTTTATTTAGGCTTTTCATTAGTTAAATCCTAATTGAACAGAACACCAGTTTTTAATTGACTGAAAAATCGTTTTTGCCTAAAAATATTGGAATTCTTATGGCGATCGTAGCTCAGTTGGTTAGAGCGTTGGATTGTGGTTCCAAAAGTCGCGGGTTCGAGTCCCGTCGGTCGCCCCATTTGTACTAAAGGTATTCTCCTTCTCTTTTCTTTTATTATCAAACCCAGGAGCAAATGATGATCTCAAATAAGCTCATTGACGATTTGGATAAAATTATTCAAAAAAAACATATGCTTTTTAACCCCTTTTATCAAGCATGGAGCAATGGTGAGCTGACTTCTAAGCAGCTTCAATTTTATGCAAAAGAATATTATTCTCATGTCAACGCTTTCCCCACTTACCTTTCAGCGTTGCATTCCAGGTGCACTGACAAAGGCATCCGCAAAGAATTACTGCAAAATCTGATCGACGAAGAGGCAGGCGAGCCCAACCACCCTGATTTGTGGGAGTCATTTGCTTTAGCCGTACGAGTGAGTCATGAAGAACTTCTTGCCCCGCCAGCTAACGAAGAAACGGGGCATTTGATTGAATTTTTTCAAGAAAGCTGCCGCTCGCTCCCCCTCTCTTTTGGCATCACTTCACTTTATTGCTATGAAAGCCAAATCCCCACCATTTGCCCCACTAAGATCGAGGGATTAAAAAAATGGTATGGCATTCAACAAGCAGAAGATTATCATTATTTCACTGTCCATCAAGCTGCCGATGTGGAGCATTCCAGGGCTGAAAGAAAAATGATCGAACAGCTGGTCACCCCGCAAGAAGAGGAAAAAATTTTAAAGCACGCCGATCAAACGATGGATCAGCTTAACTCATTTTTATCCTCCTTTTTGTAAAATATGCCAACGCTTTTGGCATTTTTCATTTAAATTTGCCAAAACGGTTGGCATTTTCGACGATTATAAGTTATAATTTAAATAATGCATTATATATCGAGAAAAATCATTCCTCCAAAGGGAAGCTACTTTTTATTGGGTCCTCGTGGAACCGGTAAGTCAACTTGGGCCTCCCATCATTATTTAGATGCTACTCGCATTGACCTCCTTCTTGGTGAAGAAGAGCGGCGATTCACAAGCTATCCTGAAAGAATTCGAACCATTGCAAATTCACTTCCTTCAGGCTCGACACTTATTTTAGATGAAATTCAGCGAGTGCCCAGGCTTCTTCCTGAAATTCATGCTCTTATCGAAGAAAAAAAAGACATTCAATATATCATGACTGGCAGTAGCACCCGAAAACTACGGCGTTCGGTTAGCGACTTACTTGGCGGAAGAGCGTTGCGCCAAATGGGCCCTTTTTTAGCCTCGGAATTAGGAGAAAATTTTACATTAGAAAAAGCTCTTACAGTCGGCCTCATTCCATTAATTTGGAACGCTTCTGATCCAAATGAGACAATACGTGATTATCTTACTCTCTACCTAAAGGAAGAGATACAGGCGGAGGGGCTTGTGCGCCAAATTGGGGACTTTAGCCGCTTTTTGGAAATCGCCAGTTTTTCCCATGCCTCCATCTGGACAACCACGGACATTAGCCGTGAATCAAGTGTCAAAAAGACCACTGTCGAAAATTATCTTCAAATTTTGGAAGACTTGTTTCTGGCTTTTACATTGCCAGTCTTTAAACGAAGAGCAAAAAGAAAGCTTATCAGCCATCAAAAGTTTTACTTTTTTGATGCGGGTGTTTATCGCTCCCTTCGCCCTCGAGGAATCCTTGATAGTTCACAAGAGATTGAAGGATTAGCCCTGGAAGGTCTTGTTGCTCAGCATTTGCGCAGTTGGGTGATTGGGCAAAGAGAAACCCATTCCCTCTCATACTGGCGAACTCAGACGAAGCTGGAGGTCGACTTTATTGTCTACGGTCCCCTTGGATTTTGGGCCATTGAAGTGAAACGCTCCCCTCATTTAGGACCGGCTGACTTAAAAGGACTCCTTGCTTTTCAGGAAGAGTATCCTGAAGCCGTCTGCATGATTCTTGCCCCTGTGAAGCACATAGAAAAGATTAAAAATATCTGGGTCATCCCCACTGAACAATTCTTGCTATCAGTAACTCCAGAGTCCCCTCTCGCTTTCTTCCTTGTCTAAAAAGCCTTGCCATGGCACCCTGATGGCAAAAAATGAGTATGGATCAATGACCACCTGGGAAGCTTTTTTGCTGGGCCTTTTGCAAGGATTGACTGAGTTTCTACCTGTCTCCTCTTCTGGGCATCTTGAACTCGCACAGTATTTTCTTGGCTATCAAAATCTCCACAGCTACCTCTTATTCAACTTGGTGTGCCATTTAGGAACCCTTGGAGCCATTTTTACTTTTTTCTATTCTGACATCCAGGCCAGCCTGTCGAGTGCCAAAAAATTCTTTCCCCTTCTTCTTGGCACACTACCCCTCTTTCCCCTTGTTTTTATCCTTAAACCGATCAAAGGAATTGTCGACCAGCCCCATTACTTAGGGTTTTTCTTTATTTTTACCGCACTTCTTCTGTTTATTGGAATCTATGGACGTCTGCCAAAAGACTGGCGGCTGCCCAAATGGAGCGAGCCATTGGCAATTGGATGCTGCCAGGCCGTTGCCGTCCTGCCGGGCATCTCCCGCAGCGGCACCACCATTTCGGCCGCTCAATTTTTAGGCTGGAGCAAGCAGGAGGCGATCCGTTTTTCTTTTTTATTGGCCATCCCAGCCATCCTAGGGGGAACAGCTTTGGAAATCATTGCACTTATCCGTCAGACCACCGTCCAGGCCCCGCTTAATTTTATGCAATTTGCCACCGGCTTTTGCGCGTCCTTTATTTTTGGATGCTTTTCCCTTTGGGCCCTTGTAAAAATGATGGCTAATGACAAATGGGTTTATTTTGCCTGGTATTGCCTAGCCTTAGGAACTGCCACAACACTCTACTTCTTTTTTTGACATGTCCAAGAAAAAAAAATTAAAACAAACTGAAACCGCACCAGCGATCCCTTTGACGACTCAGGAAACACGCGGCTTCCTTTTATTCGCTTTTTCCATTTTATTACTCCTCAGCCTCTTAAGTTTTGCCATTGCACCGGATGCCAAAAACTTACTTGGAGTCATGGGAGACAAGCTGGGGTGGCTGCTGCACGCTTTTTTCGGCCTGCCCAGCTACTTATTAACCTTGTACATCGGTTGGATGGGATGGCGTCTGCTCTTCAGTAAACCTTTGCGGTTTTTATGGCTTAAGCATATTTATGTCGCCATCAGCCTGAGCTCAATGAGCATGCTTCTAAGCCTGATTGAAAGCGACTTCCCCACTGCTGCCTCTACTCTCGGAAGAGCTTTCTATCCAGGCCTCTTTGCCAAAAAAATGCACTATCATTTGGGTGGAGCCCCCTTTTTTTTTATTTACCACGATCTCCCCTTCCTAAATTTTAATCACATTTTTAACACACTCGGTGTCGCTTTAATTTTTTCCAGCACCCTGATCGCAAGCCTTCTCTTCCTCTTTAAAATACGTCTGATTCATGTGTGCCAATTCATCGTAGAAAAATTCAAAAAAGAAATGGGGGCAAAAAGGGATTCGAAAGCACAACAGGAGCCCAAAAAAGACAAGTCCGTCGTCGAGGAAGCAGACAGCGATTTCTTACGATTTGTTAAACTGCGCATCCCTTCCGCACACTTTCAGGAAGATTCGACCAAAAATTCCCCCTCTAACGATATGCTGGGTATCCAACCTGAGAAAAACCTGAAAGTACGCCCTTCCCTTTCAAGAAAAGAGGAGGAGGAGAGCGAGCCTCAAATCGCGGAAGTGAGCTTGCCAGATGAGGGAAAGGAAGCTTTTAAGCGGCCTTCCGTAGAGCCTTCCAAACGGGACGCCGCTCTCGCAGCGCAAAGCGTCTACAACGGAGATTTTACGCAGTATAGCCTCCCCTCCTTAAATCTTCTGACAAATGGCAAAAAAGTGGATCAGTCTTCTTTAAAGAAAGATCTAAAAAAGCAGGCGGAAGTTCTTGAAGAAACGCTTTTAAGCTTTGGCATCGAAGCTAAAGTCGGACAAATTAATTGCGGCCCCACGATCACCTCTTTTGAAGTGCATCCGGCCATTGGCGTAAAAGTTCAAAAAATCAAAACGCTCGATAATGACATTGCCCTGAATATGGAAGCAAGATCCATACGCATTATCGCTCCCATTCCCGGCAAAGCGGCTGTCGGAATTGAAGTTCCTAATTCTCATCCCCAAGAGGTAAGCTTTAAAGACATGCTCCAGGCTTACCAGCAAGGATCTAAAAAATTCCATATTCCCATTTTGCTCGGAAAAGCAGTCAACGGGGACTATGTCATGAGCGACCTTGCAAAAATGCCCCATTGCATTATTGCAGGAGCGACCGGTTCTGGTAAATCGGTTTGCATTAATACGATCGTCATGTCGATCGTTTTAAACGCCAAGCCCGACCAAATCAAACTGATCATGGTTGATCCTAAAAAAGTAGAATTGACCCCCTACACTCGCCTGCCCCACATGCTAGCTCCGGTCATCACAGAATCGCATGGGGCTGCAGCAGCCCTTGGCTGGCTTGTCAAAGAAATGGAAACGCGCTACGAGATTTTAAAGTTAGTCGGTGTTCGCAATATTGAAGCATTTAACACAAGGGCGCCAAATAAAGAGTTGGAAGACGCACTTGACCAGGACATCCCTGCCCACATGCCCTATATTGTGGGAATTATAGATGAGCTTGCCGATTTAATGATGGTGGCAAGCCAGGACATTGAAACCCCGATTGCCCGCATTGCCCAAATGGCGCGCGCTGTCGGAATTCACCTCATATTAGCCACCCAGCGCCCCTCCCGCGAAGTCATTACCGGACTAATTAAAGCCAACTTCCCCACGCGCATTGCTTTCAAGGTCGCGAGCCGGGTCAATAGTCAAATTATTTTAGACGAAACGGGCGCCGAAACGCTGCTGGGCAATGGCGACATGCTCTTTCTCCCGCCCGGTTCATCCCATCTTCTTCGGGCTCAAGGGGCTTTTGTACGCGATGAAGATATTTTGGCTGTTGTCAAGCACATCTGCGAACAGTCACCCCCCAATTATGTCATTCAATCCTTCGACCGGTATCAACCTCTGGAAATTTCTGAGAATTCAGGTAGAGGCGGAGCCGAACTGGATCCCATGTACGAACAGGCAAAAGAGATGATATTTAGCACGGGCAATGCTTCTACGACATTTTTACAAAGAAAACTTAAAGTGGGGTATGCGCGGGCAGCCAGTTTGATGGACCAACTTGAACTACATGGGGTCGTGGGACCGGCCGAGGGAGCACGGCCAAGAAAAATTTATGGGTTAAAGGATGGCGGGGAAGACGAATGATTAATCGATATCTTCCTTAGGTGCGCGCAGTTCAAATTGAATAAGGCCATGGCTTGCATTCAGGTTGGCAATGAATTCACGATTCAATTGCTGAAAAACACTTAATTGATCATGCAGATTCTTTTTAGCATCAGGCTCGATCTCTGATGCATAGTTCTCATTTATAACAGCATCTGTCCTTTCGATTTTATCCAAAAGTTTTTCCTGTTTTTTCTGCAAGGGGGCGAGCTCTTCTTCTGAGACAACTTGACGCGAAAGGTCGCGTAATTCTTCGGCAGTTTTAATCAACTCACTTAAAAGAGAGTTCAGTTGTTCTTGTAATTCTTGCAAGGTTTCCATTTTACCTCTCTTTCAATTCATTTCGTATATAGTCTCTGTTTTAATTTTGCGCAAGTAGCCAAACGAGTATCCAACCATGAAAATTTTTTGCCTTTGGGTTTTGACACAGCCGAAAAACTAAAAATTTTCATGGTTGGGTACTCGTGAATTATCTTCTAATCAATGCTGAAATCTGTTAAAAAAGCATGCAAATTAGCGGATGTTTGCATGCAATGAAAGGTTTTTGTCCCCTCGCCTCCGGCTCCAAAGGCAATTGTATTTACGTGGGAACCGAGCAAACAAAAATTTTAGTCGATGCAGGATTAAGCGGCAAAGCCATCCGTTCAAAACTTGCCGAAATTAATGTGGATATCAGTGAAATTGATGCCATTTTGATTACACACGAGCATACCGACCATATTCAAGGGTTAAAAACCCTCGCCTGCAAATTGGGCATTCCCGTCTTTGCCAACCATGAGACGGCAAAAGGAATCGTCAATGCGCTGCATAGCTGCCCAAAATTTAAAATTTTCACAACTGGTGAATCGTTTGAATTAGGCGATTTGGAAGTCCATCCGTTTAGCATTCAACATGATACGCTCGATCCGGTGGCTTTTACTATTCGCACAAGCGGAATGAAACTTGGTTTCTGCACGGACCTTGGTTTTGCGACATCCCTCGTGCAAGCCAAGCTGCAGGAATGCGATTATCTTTATCTCGAAGCGAATCACCAGCCCTCCATGGTACATGCCTCCCCTCGCCCGATGATCTACAAGCAAAGGGTCTTAAGCCGCAGCGGCCATCTTTCCAATGAAGGATGTGGAAATCTATTGGCGCAAATTTTTTGCCCGCAATTGAAACATGTTTATTTGGCCCATCTTTCCAGTGAATGCAACACGCCAGAGACGGCCTTAGGGGTCGTCAAAGAAATCTTAAAGGCGCACCAGATTGAACTCGACATCTGTGTGGCGCCCCAAGATAAGATAAGCAAACCTGTCCACTTTTAAAAGTCTCAAAGTGGGTGCTAACACCCACTAATGCCCTCATTATACCATTTCCCAAAAATAAAACCATAAAGTTGATTTGTCAGCGCTTCAGATTTAAAAGATCTTTTCGAAGTTGATATCTTTGAATATCAACAAGGAGAGATCTTTTAAAGATGAAGGTGATCACAAGTCAAATTTAT